>CAISDR010000520.1 GCA_903884125.1 uncultured bacterium | reverse complement strand
TGATCTGGCGACGCCCCGGATGACGGGCAAAGTGCTTTTCGTATGCTGACCATTGGACGTCGCGCTGATGAATCGCCTGCGCATGGCCATAAAGACGCAGGATCATGGGCTTTAGGCCAAACGAACAGAACATGAAACTGATCCGGTCATTTTGCATAAGATGGGCGGCTGTCTCATTACCGCTGCCGGTCAGATTTAGAAAGCCGACCCGCTTTGGCCCCAAGATCGCAAAGGTCCCGGCCATGCCCTTGGGGCTAAGATTGATACGCCCCTGATCGGTGGCGGTTGCCACAAAAAACATGGGCTGGGCGGTGATGAATGCGGCGATCTCGTCAGAGATATTTTCGTGACTTTTGGCCATGATCATTACTCCTGCTGGCCCGGCGATCCGGGCAAGGCAAATTATTTGTCGAATCTGGGTACGATTTCACCGCGCAGCCAGGCTGTCAGGATCGCATTGACTTCATCAGGCGCGTCCTGCTGGACCCAGTGTGACACTTTGGGCAGGTAGCGAATGGTGAAATCGTCCACCAGCGCCTCGGTCCCATAGGTGGTGGCTTTGGACAGGGCGGTATCCTGTTCACCCCAGATCATCAGGGTGGGAATGGTGATTTTTGGATAACCAAGTGCGGTCTGACGTTTTGCGCCACCGCCGCCGACCATGGCGCGATAATAATTTAACATGCCGCGCATGCCGCCGGGACGCATTGCATTTGCCGCAAAAACATCCAGCACCGCATCGGGAAAGCGATGCCGGTTGACCGCCATATTTGTGAATATGTCGCGTATCGCGCGGGCCTTGTTGCGCGTCAGACCCCATTCCGGAAGACCCGGGATCTGAAAGAAAAATACATACCAGGACTTCAGTAACTGATCGATTGTCCCCAGTGCCTTTGCAAACAGGGCCGGGTGGGGCAGGTTCATGATCACCAGTTTTCTGATCAGGTCAGGGCGGCGCAGGGCCACATACCATGCAATCGCCCCACCCCAGTCATGGGCAATCAGGGTCAGATCTTCAGCCCCGGATGCCTTGATCAGGCCCGCCACATCATCAATCAGGGTCTCAATGGCGTAGGCATCGATGTCAGCCGGGGTCGTCGTTGCCCCATAGCCGCGCATATTGGGGGCCCAGACCCTGTAGCCCAGGGCCACAAGGGCCGGGATCTGATGGCGCCAGGCCAGCGCATGTTCAGGAAAACCGTGTAATAACAAGGCCAGGCGCGGACCGCTGCCTGCGACTGCCACTTCGAATTCAATGCCGTTGGCGGCAATGATCTGTCTTTCAACCCCGTTCCACATGACTATGATCCTAACCCATTGACCCGAATATGGGCGAGGCAAAAGCATCACTGGCGTGTACCGGCACTTTTTTGGCCTTAGCATGTCCAATTTGATCTGCTATAAATCACAGGCTACAAAGTAGCAGTGTAGCAACCAGCGTAACGGAGAGACAAAATGTCCACCATTTCATCAGGCGTCGGCGGTTTCCAGAACCCCGCTAACATTTCGGGCCAGGGAACATCGGGCAAGCCTGCGCCGGGCGCTTCTGCAAATGCCACCAGTGGCGCGCAGAAATCTGACCCGACAGATACCAACGAAACCAAAGGTGCCCAGGACGCCGATACAGCGGCATTGGTTCAGCCGGATCTGACCAGTGATCAGGCCCGCAGCCTGTCTGCCGATATCGGCAAGCAGTTGAGCGGCCAGAACCTGTCCATCGCCAACCGCGCACCCCAGGCCCTGCAAGCTGCTTTTGGCGGCTAGTCACTAAAGCCTGTTTTTTTGCTGGACGTATGTGCCGGGGCTTGGGTTCAAGCCACCGGCCCGTTGGCGTGTGTGGATGAATTTTGTAGCAATAATGAATCATATATCGCAAAAAAGTTGCGAGATTTGTTCAACTGACGCTGAAATGTCGGGATTGAGATTGACCTTGAGCAGCTTGAGGTCAAAGAATGATTCGAGGCGTTGACTTGACAGCAAGTCCAGTCGGTGCTCAGTGCACGACTCGAAAAAGTGACCGGTGTTTATGCTTCATTGCTTGAAGTTTCGGTCCTTGATTAAGGAAACTTAAAATGTCGAACCAAGCTACTGGAACTGACAAAAAGAAATTGGTTCGGTTAAAGCCGCTTGCCGCCTTCACTGATACGAGCTTGGAAAATTCTGCCTCCCGCACAGATGAGGCGGCTTTGATCGCACGCTGGAATCGTGAACTTGCGCCCGGCATGGATGAATTTACCGCACGGTCGCTGTCAGCGCTTGATACGGAATAGCCCATATCAGATTGTGTGTATGCGTTAGTGGAATTTGATGGCCAGGACAATTGAAACGCCCGATGCTCTGATAGCTCGCAAGCAAGCGCTTGTCATTATTGGAAAAAATATTGCTGCATCTATTTCGCGGCAATTATCGATAAAATACGATTCTGAAATTCCAGTTTCGTTAAACACGCTGGCCATCGAAAACTTGTGCGACAGGTATTGGACTTCAAAAGAACATTTCAAAGATAACAATAATTTTCGCAGAGGCCATCTTATCAATGCCCCCAAAAAAGCAGCACTTACAATATATGAAATTTGGTCGGACCCGCTAAATCTATTTGAAATTGGTGCCGAAGAAGAATACCTGCCAAAAATTCCCAGCGATCAGACCCAGCGGACTTCGCATTATGGCTGGTGTTTGACCCATATGACCATTGCATTGCTGAGTTATTTTTTGGCAGAGAGAGATGTCAAATGGACCAACTTTCCCAATCGGCACATAGCAGATCTGAGTAGGGTTTTTGCCCGCCTATTTTGGGAAAATAAAAACCTTAATAAGGACGCACTTATACG
>CAISDR010000519.1 GCA_903884125.1 uncultured bacterium | reverse complement strand
TGGTGCTGGTCAATGGTCGCCGGTATATCCCAACCAATGGCGATGGCACGGTTGACCTGAATAATATCCCGGCCGCGCTGGTCAAGGAAACGCAGGTACTGACCGGCGGTGCATCGGCTGTTTATGGTTCGGATGCTCTTGCGGGTGTCGTCAACTTCATCCTGAAGGATGATTACAAGGGCGCGGAACTGAATGCCCGTTACGGTTCGACTGATCGGGGTGACGCCAACGAATATACCGGCAACATCCTGCTGGGCGGTGGCACTGATGACGGGCGTACCAATGTCACCCTGTTTGCCGAATATAATTCGCGTGACGCATTGTTTGCCGGCGCGCGTGACTTTTCAAATCAGGCCATCACCGAAGGCATCTTCAATGGTGTGCCGACGATCCTTTTGACGGGTTCGTCGACCAGCCCGAACGGACGTCTGGCCAAGGGTACGACAGTGCTGACCTGGGATTCGAATGGCAATCCGCTGCCGTTCAATTCGACCCGTACGCCCACGTCACGTGGCGATCTGTATAACTTTGCCCCGATCAACTATCTGCGGGTGCCGCAGACACGCTATTCGACCTATGGCACGGGTTCGCATGAATTCAGCAAATCCCTGAAGGTCTATTCGGAACTTAACTACACCTATAACGAAGTGCCGCTGCAACTGGCAGAAACGCCAGCCGTCATCCCGCAGCCACGCCCCGGCGTGCCACCGGTCCGGATCAACCTGACCAATCCGTTGCTGACACCGGCAACAGTTGCCGCATTGCGGTCACTTTATCCTGATGCCACCAATCCCAATTATGCCAGCATCTCGACAGCCAATGCGCTGTCACGGCGCATGACCGAACTGGGACCACGTGTTCAGGAAAACAATCAGGGTGCGTTCAACGGCGTATTCGGGGCCAAAGGCGATCTGCCATTTGACCTGAACTACGACACATATCTTGAATATGGCCGCGTTACCAATAATCGCCTGATCTATAATGACGTGTCATCGCGTCGTTTGCGTCAGGCGCTGGATTCGACCAAGGGTGCGAATGGCCAGGCCGTTTGCGTGGACCCGTCGAATGGTTGCGCGCCGATCAGCCTTTTCGGTGCGGGTTCAATCAGCCAGGCTGCGGCGAAATTCATTCGCGAAAATACCGTTCGCGTTCTGGAATTCGAACAGCTGATCTGGAATGGTACCGTCAACGGCAAGGCGTTTGAATTGCCTGCTGGCCCGGTTGGATTTTCGGTCGGTTCGGAATATCGCAAGAACAAATATTCAGACAGCCCCGATGATGCGATCGTGACCGGTGACATTCTGGGCTTTAACCCGGCATTGCCGTCAGCTGGTGCCTTCCACGTATGGGAAGGCTATATGGAAACCTCGGTTCCACTGATTGCCAACAAGCCGTTCTTTGAATATCTGGGTCTTGAAGGGGCCGTGCGTCTGTCCGACTACAGTTCGGTTGGTCAGACCACCACGTATAAGGCTGGCGGTACCTGGGCAACCACAAGTGACATTAAGTTCCGTGCCCAGTTCCAGCAGGCAACTCGCGCGCCAAACGTCCTGGAACTGTTCCAGGGCGGTGCGGTTGGCTTCCCGACACTGTCGGCGACAGTTGATCCGTGTCTGAGCACTTCAGCGGACGCCGCAACCAGGGCATTCTGCGTCAGCCAGGGTGTTCCTGTCGGGCTTGCCGGTACGGCGGCGTTTAACGCCGCGCGTCCGACCCAGTATCAAAGCCTGAGCCAGGGTGCGTCGGTTGCAGGCTTCAAGCTTGCCGCCGAAACATCCAAGACCTGGACAATCGGTACTGTCATCACGCCAGCATTCATCCCGAATTTCTACACAACCATCGACTGGTGGTCGATCAATGTGCAGAAATATATTGGTGGTTTTGGCGGCGGCGGCACCGGCGTTGTGCAGGACTGCTTCACCAACCGCAACCTAGCATCAGCCACCTGCCGTGCGCTCAGCCGCACC
>CAISDR010000518.1 GCA_903884125.1 uncultured bacterium | reverse complement strand
GCGGGAAGTGCGCATAATTATAGTGCACAGCCGCGCTGACATCTAATTTATTGATATCAGCGTTCATATTTGTATCTCAGAAAAGCCTATTTTTGATAGATAAGCCATATTGGCTATCATTCACCATAGACAACCGAGTTTGTGTATCAAAAAAAATAAAATATGAGAAACAAAATACGAAATATGCCTAAAACTGCACCCGGGCCAGCTTTTCTTTGCCTTCGCCCAAGAAATGGCTGGCATAGCGTTCGGGCAGGTTGATGACCGGCAATAAAATAAATACGTCTGTGGTGCCAAAGGGTTCGTCAACCACGGCTCCATCGCCAATCCAACACCCCAGTCGCAGGTAACCTTTGACCAGCGGTGCCAGCGCGCGCAGTGCCGCCCGTTCGTCGTAGCTGCCTTCGGGCAGACGGTTCATATTGATATAACGCTGGGCAACGGCTGGAACCCGCCAACCCTCTGGCGCGCGGAATTTCTGGGCCAGAAATGTCAGCGGCAAGGCCATGGAATCCGGGTCGGTTCCTGCCAGGCTGGCACAGCCGAACATCATGGTGATGCCATGATGCGCCAGATAATTGGCAATACCCCGCCAAAGTAACTGCATGATCGGATTTGATCGGTAATCGCGATGGACACACGACCGGCCAAATTCCAAAAATCGGTGATTGGGCCCGGCGCGGGCGATCATGGGTTCCAGATCGAATTCGTGGACTGAATAAAATCCCTGATGAGCCTCGGCAATTTCCTGGCGCAGCAGGCGATAGGTCCCGACCACCCTATGACCCTCGGGCCTCGATTCATCCAGGGCGAGCAGATGGTCGCATATGGGGTCAAACGAATCCGTATCGATTCGGCTGGCGGCAACATCTGCGGTTGGGCGTGCGCCCATCTCCTCAAAAAAGATTTCATAACGCAGTTTTTGCGCTTCGACGCATTCGACGTCGCTGCGTGCCATTCGCACCACCAGTGACCCCGCGCGAGCAAGATCTCTGTTATCGAAATCTGCTTCGTCGGCTGTTGTTAAATTGTCATGATTCAGGTCGGTCATCTTTGGACGTGTCCATGTCCCCAAACGGCCAAGACCCGCCATCCGCTTCTATGCAGTGATCGCAGTATATTCACGCGACCTTGTCCCTTAATCTTTCATCCTGATCGACCGTTCTCAGGTCCCAGAATGTGGCACGCCCAGAATCGACAATTCCCGACGTGCGATGATAAGTGCTCGGCGATCTGAAATCAAATCCACCGCGGCCAAAAGCAGGGTAAGACCAGGCTGTGACAAACAGATGTCACCGCCCGCCATGCACACATATTTTTTACAGTCACCAGGTAAACTGGCGAACTATTGGCTTTTGTTGGCTTTTTCGGCAGCCGCGTTATAGGCCTTCACGGCCTTTTCGTATTCCTGCGAAGCTGCCATATATTCGCCGGACGCCTCAGCGACTTCCTTTTTCAGGCACTCGTTATAGGCCGATACAGCCCCGTGATAGGCCGTCAGGTCCTTGTAAGTCTTTTCAAAGTCCTTTGCTTCCGCCTTGCTGGGATCAGGGATTTTGATCTTGGCCGGACGGGCGCAACTGTCCGCTGCTTTTGCAGGCATGCCAAAGGCCAAACTAGCCGCCACAAGGACCGCACTGATTTTCCACATATCCCTGTTCTCCCTAAAGGCGCCAATACCGGACTTGCCGGGAAGGGGACTGCTTCCGCCCCGGCAAAACCAACATCTCTGCGCGAAAACTAATATAATTGCAACATATAGTATGGATATTGCACGGTACAGACTACCAAAACCCGTTCACCAAGCACGCTGAAAATTCGAGCCGAAGCAGTTTTTGCGCACCCCCGGATATAACCCCAGCCCGATGGTCTTTGCTAGGGCCGATCGGCCTTAAGACGCAATTTATACATATTCAGGCAATGCTTAGAACCTGGGCAGCCTGCGACGATTTTCGTGCAGCATGCTCGAAAATTGACCAATGGTAGAAGGGTTTGCAGCAGGGGCGCGACATTCCGCCGCAGTACAAAGGGCGATTCAGGCGACGGACAGGCTTGTGGATGTCATGTTGCCCCCTTTATGGTCACACAGGTTTTGGCTGGGCCCGCCTGATGGGGCGGTGGCATTGGTTGAGAGGTTCCACTTAATTAATGGATTAAGATACCG
>CAISDR010000517.1 GCA_903884125.1 uncultured bacterium | reverse complement strand
GGCCGCCAGCTCGTCCAGGCGGGTGGCGGCAAATCCCTTTTCAATAAAAACGTCCAGCGCCGCGGCTGCAATCTCGGCCGGCCGAGCGTCTTTGCGTCGGCGCCAGCGCGGTGGTGTGGCTGCGGCAGGTGACCTGCCTTGTCCCAGAAAAGTCATTTTATCCTTTTAATAACTGAACAGTCAGTTAGTTATAAATTACTACGGGGCTGGACGTCAAGTTTTGACGCGGCATGCCTTGCAGCCCCGCAGCTTGCGCGTTAACTTTCGAACTGGTCTTCGGGCCGCCCATTCTCTCGCTGATTCAGCACCAACAAGGCGATCCATGGCCATTCAGGACACCCCAGAAATGTCGGGCGATGGTGCAGCTTTGACGCCATCACAGTTCCCCGAGCTGCATTCGATGCGGAGCCAACATCTGGCATTCATGCTTCTGGTGAATGTGGTGTGGGGGCTGGCCACGGTCGCGACAAAGGTCGCATTGGGCCAATTGCCGCCGGTCATGGCGACTGCCATGCGCTTTAGTCTGATTGGTCTTGTTTTATTACCGGTCCTGCGCTGGCAGCCCGGTCGCATGCGCCATATTCTGGCGGTGGCAGTCAGTGCTGGTGGTGTACAACTGGGATTGTTTTATGCCGGGCTGTCTTATTCCAGCGGGGTAGCCTCCACGGCCATCCTGGGCCAGCTGGGCGTTCCGTTTTCAACCATTCTGTCGATATTTCTATTGGGAGAGACTGTGCGCTGGCGCAGGTGGGGCGGTATTATTCTGGCATTTTCCGGTACGATGGTCCTGGGCTTTGATCCACGGGTGCTTGACCATCCACTGGGTGCGGGACTGGTGCTTGCGGCAACTTTTGTGGGTGCATCGTCTTCGATACTGATGCGAAAACTTCAGGGGGTGGGTGTGTTTCAGCTTCAGGCCTGGATTGCAGTCATTTCCGCACCAATTCTGATCCCGGTGACCCTGATTTTTGAAACCGGTCAATGGGCGGCCATTCAGGCGGCGGATAATTTCACCTTGGCCTGCATTGCCTATACCGCGCTTGCCTCCAGCCTTGTCGGGCATGGGGGGATGTATTTCATGCTTCAACGCTATCCTGTCAGTCTGGTCATGCCGCTGACGCTGCTGGCGCCATTCCTGACCGTTGTCTTTGGCATTTTGTTTCTGGGCGAGGCGCTGACGACCCGGCTGGTTTTAGGCGGTGCGATCACCTTTATCGGCGTGTTGATCATCACCCTGCGCAAACCGGATTCGGCGCGCGTTCTGGAACCGACCTGAACCTTTGCCATGGCACAAATCATTCAGATATTATCACCCAATCATGGCCCAAGGCGCGATGGGGCCGGGGTCGACATGCTGATCGTGCATTACACCGAAATGCCGGATGCGCAATCGGCGCTGAACCGGTTATGTGATCCAGCATCCGGCGTCAGCGCCCATTACCTGATCGATCAGCAAGGGCAGATTTTCCAACTGGTTGATGAAAACCATCGTGCCTGGCATGCGGGTGTAACCT
>CAISDR010000516.1 GCA_903884125.1 uncultured bacterium | reverse complement strand
TCCCGAACATCTGGACTTTTATGGCGACTTTGATGGTGTTCGTCGCGCCTTCCAGACGTTCGTAGAGAATATTCCGTTTTATGGTTTTACAACCTTATGTCTTGATCATCCGGAAGTTCAGGCATTGATCGGGCGTGTTCGGGACCGGCGCATTGTAACCTATGGTTTTTCACCACAGGCCGATGTCCGGGCGATCAACCTGATCTATCAGGGTACGGTTGCGCAGTTCGATGTGGAAATTGAAGACCGCGTTGATGGTCAGGTTCAGGTGATTGCCAACCTGCGTCTGCCCATGCCCGGCCGACATAATGTGCAAAATGCGCTGGCTGCAATTGCCGTGGCCCATGAGATGGGCCTGAGTGATGACGCGATCGCCAGAGGCCTTGCCGGGTTCAAGGGTGTCAAACGGCGCTTTACCCAGACGGGCTGTGTTGATGGGGTCACCATCATCGATGATTACGGTCACCACCCGGTTGAAATCGCAGCCGTTCTGAAGGCGGCGCGTTCGGTGACCAAAGGACGCGTCATTGCGGTGGTACAACCCCATCGCTACAGCCGCCTGCAAAGTCTGTTTGAAGATTTCTGCACCTGTTTCAATGATGCCGATCAGGTGATCGTGGCACCTGTTTATGCAGCAGGTGAAGCACCCATTCCCGGAATTGATCGTGATGGTCTGATCGATGGCCTTCGCGCCCATGGGCATCGCCATGTGATCGGTCTGAATGGTCCCGAACAACTGGCGGAACTGGTGCGCGGTCATGCACGCGCCGGTGATTATGTGGTCTGTCTTGGGGCTGGCACAATCACCGCATGGGCCAACGCTCTGCCTGCCGAATTAAGCGGGGGAGTGCAATGATGTCGGCGCTAGAGCCCATGTCATTGATGGACCGCCTGCCGCGCCTGCGTGGCAGCGTGGAAGCTGACGCGACACTGGCACCATTCACGTGGTTTCGTGTGGGCGGCCCGGCCGAAGTTCTGGTCCGTCCGGCCGATACCGACGATCTTTGCGCGTTGCTGCGCGCATTGGGTCCGGAGGTTCCGGTGACAGTGATTGGTGTTGGATCAAATCTTCTGATCCGTGACCGGGGCATCGCCGGGGTGGTCATCCGGCTTGGTTCTTCGTTTGCCGAAATCCGGACCGTGAATGACACAACGATTCAGGCAGGTTCAGCGGCCCTTGATACCCATGTGGCACAGGCCGCCCGGCATGCGGGCATTGCCGGTCTTGAATTTCTGCGGGGTGTTCCTGGTACGATTGGTGGTGCTATTGCCATGAATGCCGGTGCATACAGCGCGGATGTGTCAGAGTGTCTGATCGAGATTGAATTTGTAACGCGTGATGGGCGGCGCCAGATTCTTACACGTCAGGAACTGGAAATGACCTATCGCCATGGTGGCCTGCCCGAAGGTGTGATTTTAACCTGGGCGCGGTTTCGTGGACATGCCGATGACCCTGCACTGATCGGTGCGCGCATGGATGACATTCAGGCGCGGCGTGAATCCACCCAGCCGATCAGGTCGAAAACCGGTGGGTCTACTTTCCGCAATCCGCCAGGGTTCAAGGCATGGGAACTGATTGATGCGGCGGGCTGTCGTGGTCTGGTGATGGGTGATGCCCAGGTATCGGAACTGCACTGCAATTTCCTGATCAATCGCGGGGCGGCAAGCGCGGCCGATCTGGAAGGTCTGGGTGAAGAAGTGCGCAGGCGGGTACTTGCCCATTCCGGCATTCAGCTGGAATGGGAAATCAAACGTCTGGGTCAGGGGGGGCAGCCATGACATCCCATGTTGCGGTCATCTATGGCGGCTTGTCTGCCGAGCGTGAAGTCAGCCTTGTCACTGGCCGCGGATTTGTCCGCGCGCTGGAGGAAATGAATTATCGCGTCAGCGCAATCGATATGGGACGCGATCTGGCGCAGATTCTGGCTGAACTGAAACCTGATGTTGTTCTCAACGCGCTTCATGGAAAATTCGGTGAGGACGGTTGCGTGCAGGGGCTGCTGGAGATTATGGGCATTCCCTATACCCATTCCGGGCCGCGCGCTTCGGCCCTTTCCATGCACAAGCCCATGGCAAAGACAATGATGATGGCGGCAGGCATTCCTGTTCCGCCGGGGATCAGCGCCAGTCTGGATCAGGCGGCGTCACGGCATCTGATGGTGCCGCCCTATGTGATCAAGCCTGCCTGCGAAGGGTCAAGCGTGGGCGTTCATATCGTGCGCCCCGGTGACAACCGGTATCCTGCGACCCTGCGGGATGGATGGGTCCATGGAGATGAACTGGTCATTGAAAAATTCATTCCGGGGCGGGAACTGACGGTCGGCGTGATTGGTGACCGCGCATTGACTGTGACCGACATTCTGGCCGGCACTGAATTTTACGACTACGAATCAAAATATGCGGAGGGTGGTTCGCAACACATCCTTCCGGCGAAAATTCCGCAGGTCGTTTTTGACCGCGCCATGCAATTGGCGGTTCAGACCCATCAGACCATGGGCTGCCGTGGGGTCAGCCGTACGGATTTCCGTTATGACGATTCGGTCGAGGGCGTCGGCGGCCTTTATGTGCTTGAGATCAATACTCAGCCGGGCATGACGCCAACATCGCTGGTACCCGAACAGGCAGCATTCTGCGGCATGTCCTTTCACGAACTGGTCCGCTGGATGGTGGAGGACGCCTCATGCGCGAGGTAGAGCAAAATCCCAGACGCTGGTTTGGTGCGAAAGCAGCTTCATCGCCTGCGCGCGGCGCTAAGGCGCGCGCGGGACGCAGTGCACCGACCGTACCCGTGGTACGGACACCGGGAATTATTGAACGCCTCGGCTGGTTTTTTGATCGCCGCAAACTTGCAATGACAGGTCTGGCGACGGGCTTAGTCGTAGTTTCAACTTTAGCCATAACCCAGCTGGGCGCGCGAACCGGTCTGGATCTGGCAAGTATCGGCACTGGATCAATAGAACGCGTTTCGACCGCAGCAGGATTTGAACTGGAAAGCGTTGTTGTCACCGGTCGTGTGCGAACCGACAAGGAAATGGTGCTGTCAGCCCTTGGTGTTTCGCGGGGTGGTCCGATTCTGTCAGTTGATCCGGCACAGGTGCGCGAACGTCTGGAAAGTCTGGACTGGATTGATCACGCGCAAGTTCGTCGCATTTTGCCCGGCCGTATCGAGATTGAGATTCACGAATCGGTGCCATTCGCGGTATGGCAAAATGATGGTCACTTCACTTTGATCGATGCGAAAGGGCGTCGAATCACGGAGACTAATGTAGAAGCGTTTGCGCACTTGCCACTGGTGGTCGGAAACGGAGCAGCGGACAAGGCCGCCCAGCTCTTTGAAATGCTAGAAACGGAGCCGACTCTGAAGAATCGTGTGCAGGCTGCAGTCCGCGTTGGAGACAGGCGCTGGAATATCCGCTTCGATAATGGCGTCGATCTGATGTTGCCCGAGACAGGCTTTGGGGAGGCCTGGCGGAAGTTTGCTGCAATGGAATCGGAAAATCGCATTCTGGCGCGGGCGATCAGTCATGTGGACATGCGGTTAAAGGACAAGGTTGTTGTGCGTTTGACGGACGAGGGAACGAAGGCAATGCGCGTTCCCGGTAAAAGCACATAAGGGGGCATGAGGGGGATGGCCGTAGGTCGTAACGGAATAATTGCTGCTGTTGATGT
>CAISDR010000515.1 GCA_903884125.1 uncultured bacterium | reverse complement strand
GATCAACCGGCATCAGAAACGGCATGGGAAATGGGTTGTCTGAGGTGGCAGGCGTATCAACAAATCCCGGATTGATGATTGATAGCGCGATGCCGCGCGGTGTCAGATCAAACCACAGGCTTTCGCACATATTGATCAAAGCAGCCTTGGTCGCCCCATACGCCCCCGACGTCGGCAGACCACCATAACCAGTTACCGACGATACAATAGCAATCTGACCGGAACCTTGGGGCAGCATAACATCAAGTGCTGCCGCCAGCGTATGGACAACGCCCATCAGATTTACATCAAAAGTGTCGTGATAAGATTTGATTTCCTGGGACATCCGTGTTGCATCGGTTGGAATATACAAGCCCGCATTTGCGATGACCAAGCCAATCGCGCCGAAACGCTCCTTCAATTTTTCGGCGATGTCAGACATGGCATTGGCATCTGTGACATCACCGGCAAAGGCATGGAGTTTTTCTGGTAAAAGTGCAGCCATTTCATCAAGCGCAGACTGACGCCGGGCAGTCACAGCAACATGGAACCCCTTGCGGGCAAGTGCCAATGCAACCGCACGCCCGATCCCCGACGACGCGCCGGTGACCCACGCTATGCCATCACGCGGCACGGCAGGTCGTGGCATGGATTTGCCGGTCGTGAATTGTATAGTTTTTGTCACGATCAGGGATTTGCCGCAGAAATGGTTTCAGGCGCAATCCGAACGTAATCAAAATGGCGTCCCTTATGATCAAACGCCATTTTTACCCATTCGCCCTTTTTGTCATACCACACGGATAGTTGCAGATCACCATTCAAGTCATAGCGTGTGGCTACGACCGGTTTGTCGTCAACTGAAACCAGATCCGGGCCGTTTGGGGTCACAGAGATATTGAAAATCTGCCCATTTCGACTGTCTATCAACCTGGTCTGATGAATAAGATCGGCATTCCAGTACGATGAACTCAGCCAGTTCGCAGGGACATCCATCTCGTTCTGGCTTCCACGGATAAACAATCGGTCGCCGCGCCTTTCAACGCGCGCCATCTCTTGCCTTCCATCATCATCGGTCTGGCTCTCCAGGGACAATAGCTTACGATCCTTAGACCATATCTCCCGGTTTACATGATTATAACGATAGATCGGAATATTCAGAAACCGGACAAGAAAATTAATCCGCACTTCAACGGCAAGGTTTTCGCCCTGTTGTTCAAATTGAAGACTGTGTCGACCAATATCCGCCCCATCCATCAGAACCTTGAAGGCGATCTGGCGACCCGGTGGTATGGCGCGGGGCTGCGGGTCGATCGGCTGGCAGAAAGCTGATCCAAACGAAAGCGCAAGACAGATGGCAAGCCAGAAACCACGCATGCCAGATCGCGCCATCATCGCGAAGTTCCAAATGCCCAGTTAATCATGCGGCCCAGGGGGCCAGTCAGTTTCAATGGCGCATCCATCACCACAAAACAGATACAGGGTGCACCGCGGTCAGCGATTGGTCGATGATCGGTATTGAAGTCTGCATACCCGATATCGCCGCGCTCATAATGGCCGGTTTCATCGCTGAACCCGCCAGATAAAACAAGAGTAAGTTCATGTCCGAAATGCTTGTGTCGTGGCATGGCCCGACCGGCAGGAATGCGCATCAGATGTGCCATTGAACGCCGATTTTCGCCCATTACCGCTACTGCCATCTCTGACAGGCCAGGCAAACGCCAACGCCAGACCGGCGGCTTTGCCGCCATTGCCAGATAGCTGCGCAGCGGCTCAGGAATGCTTGGTTCAACAGGCCAGTTGGCCGTCAATTGCGGGGGCAATATGTCGGCAGGCTCCTTGAATGTCGGCAGTTCGGGAGCGTGATGCGAAAGGCTTGCAGGTGGAAGGTCTTCGAGCATAACCCCACCCAGATGATCCAACGCACTGACCTGCCGTCGACATTGTGGGCATAACGCCAGATGTGTGGCAATCAGCACCGACACGGCTTCGCATGCAGTGCCTGCTGCATAATCACAAAGGTATTCCGCGGGCGGGTGATAGGCCACCATTGGAAGGGGGCTCCTAACTGGATTGTGTGTTCGATAGGGATACGCAGTTGATCTGCAGTCGGATCACCCAAACCGCGCGAAGACCAGGATTATTAGGCGCAGCAATCAACATTTATGATTAAAATGCCGAGATGACATCACCGCCAATTTTACCCCAACCCTTGCAAACAGATCTGATCAGCAAAACCGTTCGGTTTGACGGCTTTTATCGCCTGGTCGAGTACCAGCTGCGTCACCAGCTCTATGATGGCAGCTGGTCGCCAGTCCTAAGCCGTGAGGTGTTACAAACTCTTGATTCTGCAGCAGTTTTACTCTTTGATCCGCACTTGGAACAGGTGATCCTGGTTGAACAATTCCGCTCTGGTCACTTTGCCCATGGCGATCAGGCGCCATGGAGCCTGGAAATCGTTGCTGGTCGAATCCCGGCAGACCAGTCGCCGGCTGATACCGCCCGGCGGGAGGCGCTTGAGGAGGCTGGCGTTCAGATTGCCGATCTAAAGGAAATCGGGATATGGGCCCCCTCGCCCGGTCAGGCCAGCGAGCGCGTACACGTCTATCTTGGACTGGTAGCGCTGGACCCCGGTATGGGACACGGCGGGCTTGTCCACGAACATGAAGACATCAGAATTGTCCGGATGGGGCTTCAGGATGCCTTGGCTCAGCTTGATCGGATGGGTAGTCTGGTTACTGCCACAGCGCTGATTTGGCTAGATCGAGAAATACTAAAAGGGGCGCCGGGCTATAGGGACCGGGGCCAAAGGAACAAGGAATGATCGGAAAATCGGTCCTGGATCTGGTGGGAAACACACCATTGATCCACTTAAAAAAATCTTCAGCCGACACGGGATGCACCATTCTGGGCAAGGCCGAGTTTTTGAACCCCGGCCAGTCGGTCAAAGACCGCGCCGCCTTGTGGATCATTCGCGAGGCTGAACGCCAGGGTCAGCTTAAACCCGGCGGCACAATCGTTGAAGGAACCGCAGGCAATACCGGCATTGGTCTGGCCATGGTCGCCAATGCGCTGGGCTATAAAACCGTAATTGTCATTCCTGAAACGCAATCCCAGGAAAAAAAGGACAGCCTCAGGCTTTTGGGCGCGGAACTTATTGAGGTACCGGCTGTACCCTATCGCGATCCAAATAATTATGTGAAATATGCCGGGCGTCTGGCCATGGAACGCGGCGCATTCTTTGCCAATCAGTTCGACAATGTCACCAATCGCAAGGCCCATATCGAAAGTACGGGGCCAGAAATTTGGGCACAACTTGACGGCAAAATAGACGGGTTCACCTGTTCGGTCGGATCGGGTGGGACATTGGCGGGCGTCGGTATCTACCTCAAATCAATGCGCCCTGAGGTAAAGATTGCACTAGCTGACCCCATGGGTGCCGCTCTGTATAATTTCTATACACATGGCGAATTAAGGTCTGAAGGATCATCGATTACCGAAGGCATTGGGCAAGGTCGTATTACAGCCAATCTGGAAGATGCCCCTATCGATGTGGCCTATCAGATTGACGATCACGAAGCATTGCCAATTGTATTTGATCTTTTGTCCCATGAAGGTTTGTGCCTTGGTGGATCATCGGGAATAAATGTTGCCGGTGCGATCCGACTTGCACGCCATCTGGGGCCGGGGCATACCATTGTGACGATCCTCTGCGATTACGGTAATCGCTATCAATCCAAATTATATAATCCGGAATTTCTTCGCTCCAAAGGCTTGCCGATACCATCCTGGCTTGATCATGGAGCATCTTCCCCCCAATTGTCGGAGCGTGCCTGATGCCCCATTCAAATTCAAACCTTCTGGTTTCCACCCAATGGCTGGCTGACCATATGGATGCGCCGGATGTGCGCATCGTTGATGGATCATGGTATCTGCCACAGGCCGGACGCAACGCCCGTGCGGAATATGATCTGGAACATATTCCCGATTCACATTTCATCGATATCGATGCCATCTCTGATCCGAATACCGATCTGCCGCATATGCTGCCACCACCGGAAATGTTTGCCAGCCGCATGCGGCGGCTCGGCCTTGGCGATGGCCTGCGGGTAATCGTTTATGATGGTGCCGGATTGTTTTCCGCTGCCCGAATCTGGTGGATGTTCCGCGCGATGGGACATGATGATGTGGCCGTGCTGGATGGTGGGCTCCCGAAATGGAAGGTCGAGGGCCGCCCTGTGACCGATGAACCGCCCAGGCTTCGTGAACGGCACATGACGGCGCGTCTCAACCATACGCGCATTCGCAACGCCGAACAGGTGCTTGCCAATATTTCCAGCCATCGCGAACAGGTTCTGGATGCACGGTCCGCCCCGCGTTTTTCAGGGACAATGCCCGAACCGCGGACGGGCGTTCGCGGCGGCCATGTTCCAGGTGCGATAAACCTGCCCTATACCGATCTGCTGAACGCAGACGGCACGATGCGAAATGTCGATGAACTACGTGCTATTTTTGCCGCCAAAAATATTGCCATGAACCGGCCGGTGACAACCATGTGCGGATCAGGCGTGACAGCCGCGATCCTTAATCTGGGCCTAGAACTGGCCGGTCATCGGCAGGTTGCCGTCTATGATGGTTCATGGTCGGAATGGGGTGCGCGCAATGACCTGCCGATTGAGACCTGACCGACAGTTTTAAACCCATATTGCAATCGGCAGGCCGTATTCGTCCCGGCCCGGCGGATCGGGATAGCAACGCGCCGTGCCGTTTGCCAACCGGCGCGCCACCGTTAATGCTGAAAGAGCATCGAGCATGTCGTCTGCCCCGGCACCCTTTGGCACACAGGCGGCCAGAACAGTCGCATCAATGTCACCCTGCCGTAACAGAGCCTTTCGCAATTCCATACCGGGACCATGAACAGCACCCTTCACCTTTTTGGGTTCGGTCAATGGCTGACATTTGTTTAACCGCCAGAAGCCCAGTTCCGGATGCACCTCGAATGTTTGTCGAAGCAAATACGGATGTGCCCGCAGGTGACGATCCAGTTCCAGAATTTTGGGAAAAATGTGGAAACACTGTTTGGAAACTTTACGCGGGGGGTCGGAGAGTCTGGCCGCCAGTATGCAGGCATTTGCATAATCTGCTGCTTCGACAGCACTTCTGGCAGGTACTGAAAATACCGACGACTGTCGCACGCCCAGCATTGGACGTACCAATTGTTCCGGCCCGCGCCCGCCTGGACCATTTCTCCGATTGAGGCCGATTGGCATGTCGATGGCAACCAATGCGCCTTCACCAATCGCGCCAAACAGATCTGTAATCGTTGCAAAAACTGCGATCGATATTTTGCTTTCTCGATCAATTGCAGCGATCCAGCCGCTCTTGCATCCATCTACCCCAACCAGAACATTCCTATCAGGGCGCATTGGGGGCAACGGGCTGACCGATATCAAAGATACGCTTGAGAAAGCTTGGCGCCAGCACTGACAGCGGATTGACCCCGATGCGCGGGGATGCAGACGGGCCCGTGATCGAATAATCCATGCCGATGATCCCCTCGCCCTTGCGGCCCACGATCAGGTCCCCTATCAATGGAATGTCACCAAGCAGCGTGTTTATTCCCGACAGCGGTACAAGTGCACCTTTGAGCTCAAGTGCGTTTGCATGCTGATCAACCAGACCAGACAGTGTCAGCGCAACCATCGGCCCTGAAAACAGGCCTTCGGAAAGATATATGCGTCCATCCTGACTGCGGAAGTTCAACCTGCTTTCGCCAAAGAGGATGCCAGTACCCTGAAGCGTGTCCAGCGCGCCATTAACTGAGGCTACCGTCAACAACTGAAACAGCACCGGCGCTTTCAGGATGCGCAGATCATTTATCTCCAACCTGCCGGTCAATGGCCCATTTGGCGTGCGGTCATCATAGATTGCATCGACTGCCAGCTTACCGCCAGTGCCTTCGTCAAAGACGTCAACTGATTCAAGCGCTGCACCGGCATCATCCGATTGAACTGCAAGCTTGCGGTGCTGGGCATCTTTGGGTGCGATGGACAGTTCCAGATGTCCCCTATCACCCACCTCTGCAAGTGCCGACATATTCGTTACCCTGAGCCCATCGTGATTAAGGCTCAGCGTGACATTGCGCACCGCAGGCGCCTCATCTGCCAATACGACAGATTTCAGCTTTGCCGAAACGCTGAATGGTGTGCCGGGCTTCCCCGCGTCAGCCGGGTCATCGGGTTCATTGATCCAGTCCATCAGACCCGTTGAGTCAAACTTCCGCCCCTGAACATCAAATACCAGGCGTTCGGTCTTGGGTTCGATTTGACGTTTAATACTGATATCCAGGTCGGTACGGTCACCGATCTGGATCGGGGACAGGCGCACCGACATCATTTGTCCTGATTTGTCGAAAAAGACTTCGCCGCGGGCCAAAACCTCGCCTGCTTTCAGCTGGATGTTTGAAAGGCGAATACCATCCGTCGGAAATGCGATATCAAATGTGGCCGCCCCAGGCTGATCAGGCAGTCGTAGCAAATCCAGCTCAGGGTAATCAATCAGCGTTGAATCAAGATTCAACTCGGCCTTGCCACTCAGGATCTCCGGGCCGCGACCGATCAATTCAACTTTTGCGCCGATTGGCCCGCGCGCGCGCCAGTCGGTTGATATACCCAGTCGATCGCGATCCTTGTCATCTACAATCCCCGAGACCAGAAAACGCGACGATGGTTTCTTTCCAGCGTTAAAATCTTCCCGCCAGGTGATGGCAAGTGGAACACCTTCCAATCGTCCAATACCATTGGCCGTAAGTCCGGCATTATCCAATTCAAGGGAAAGATCGCCATCCGTCAGGTCGCGATTGCCAACCAGATGTTTCAGTCCAAGCCCTTTGACGGATCCTTCAACTTTCAGGCTGACCTGTTCCATCGTCACCGTTTCAAGTAACGGAAGTTTAACGCTGACCCGAACGGCCTGACTGCCGCCGACGCCAGGTGCATCAATTCCAAACCGCGCAGGATAGCCAAGTGGCGCAAAATTCAGGATACGTAAAGTTTCCGCCATAGTGCCCGCAAGGCCCAGCGAAATGGCGCCCTTAGAAACAGGCTGATCCAGTTCGCTCAACACGACGTGCCCATCACTGGCTTCAAGTGCGCCAACCTTGCCATGGTTTACCAGCACTTCCAGTTCACTCAGCGTCAGCTTGGCGCTGCCATCTGCGGCGTCGAGCGGCGGAAGAGAGCCTAGAAATTTTGTCCGAAGTCCCTGAAAGCCAAATTCAAGTTGAACAG
>CAISDR010000514.1 GCA_903884125.1 uncultured bacterium | reverse complement strand
CGAAGAACTGGCCGATGAGCTGTCTCAGGACCTGCACAGCCACTGAGATAATAGCCAGTGCATCAGGCGGCGATTTTGGGTGCTTCAATCAGCAATACCTGACAATCAGCTATGCCCTCACGCATTTTTTTAACCTCGGCATATTCGGGACTGTTCCAGAACGCTTCGGCGGCTGCCCGGTCGGGCCATTCTGAAATGACCACGGATGCACCACCACCGAAATCCCCTTCGAGCATCAGCGCACCGGGGGCGCGCAGCAGATAGCGCCCGCCAAATCTGGCAACCAGTGCCGCAGCCGCTGCGCCATAGCCTGAGATAAAAGCCTGACGGTCATCGATCTTTGCGGTCACGATCATATAGGCAGGCATTGCGTTGTCCCCTTGCATTGCGGATGCAGTCACGTACAAATGATATAGAAATATATCAATTGGTCACGTGTCATTTTGGAGCGCGCAATGGACTGGTCCCGCCATTTTATATCCTTGGATGGTTATCCATTGCATTTTCGCATTATGGGCAAAGGCCCGGCGGTCATGGGCTTTCACGGATCGCCCCAGGCGTCGCTGGCTATCGAGGGATTTGCGCGGGCTGCCGCCGCCAACGGACTATGCGTCATTGCCCCCGACACACCGGGAAATGGCCTGTCAGAGGCACTGCCTGGTAGTGACCCCGAGACACCGGATTATGCCCGCAAGATGCTGGCGCTTGCAGATTATCTGGGCCTGAAACGGTTTGGACTTTATGGATTTCACACAGGCGCTGCGACCGCATTGGTCATGGCGGCACTGGCACCTGATCGGATCGCTGCGGTCACCTGCGATGGATTGCCCGCCTGGACACCAGACGAGCGCCAGGAACTGCTTTCAGGATATCTGCCAAAATTTGAAGCGAAATTCGACGCGAGCCACATGGCTTGGCTATGGGCGCGGATCGAAGAACAGACAATGT
Source organism: uncultured bacterium (assembly GCA_903884125.1). Taxonomy (GTDB): domain Bacteria; phylum Pseudomonadota; class Alphaproteobacteria; order CAISDR01; family CAISDR01; genus CAISDR01. Next base: position 4,311 of record CAISDR010000514.1, on the reverse strand, counting down.
TTTTTCCCTGGCATGTGACAGGTCCGGATACGCGCATGGTCTATGACATGCCGCCTGTGACTGCGTTGCATGCAAATGCAATGGACCTGCTGGATTCAGGCGATTGTTATCGCGCGCCCTATCGCGCAGCCTTTGCCTTTCAGGTTGCACAGTTCATTGACGCTGTAACCTGCCCGCTGTTTATCGCCAGCACGGCAACCGACCCGCTGCGTATCCATCTGGACCGACCGCCGCTTTCCAGTCGTATGCCACATCGATTTGAAACGGGGGTGGATCTGGTCAAAGGGGCAGCGGATTTTCTGACCAGCTATCCGGGCGATCCCGCTCCTGCTATCATTCCAATCTCGCCACCTGATCGCCATGGTCTGTCGCGCGGCACAATAGATGCTGGCGAGCAACTTTTCGGCTGGCGCGGCAATCTTTCAGGAAGCGATCGCCCACTTGTGCTGATCCATGATGCAGGTGGATCAGGACGCTGGGGGCTTGAAGCCGTGCGCGGGCTTGGCGGGCAACGACCCGTCATAAGTCTGGATCTGCCCGGCCATGGATTTGCCGCGGCCAATAGCTTTCCAGGTTCATTTGACGAACTGACTGCGGCAATCACAAAAGCAGTTTCACAACTTGGCATCGGTCAACCGGACTATGTCGGACTTGGTGCCGGGGGAAAGGTTGCCTGGGCATTGGGCGGAATGGCAGTTGACCTGATCACCTATGACAATGTCGAGATGCTGACGGATGGATATCCCAGTCTGATGCCGGAATGGGACGGTGCGCATCTGGTGCGCGCATTTCGAATTGCGCGTTTCGAACAGCTATATTTGCCTTGGTTCAAACGCGATCGGCATCACCGGCGATTTGATGGCAATCTTGCGCCTGAATTCCTTCACGCTCGTGCGGTGGAAATGCTGCATGCCCAGGCAAACGCGCAGAAATTCGCCGCACTGACAATTTCCGGCCCAGGCATTAAGTCCGGCCGTACACATTCGGGTCCCAACTGGTGGCAAAATTTCAGGCGGTGATTGCCGATGATACATCAACTGGCGTGCTGAAATTTCGATATCGGCCAAGGGTCAGCAGCATGGTAGCCCCGAACAGCATCAGTGCGGCCGACAACATCAATTGCGTATCGTAATTACCCGTGCGGTCATAAATGGCAGCAAAAATGGCGGGTCCGGTCCCGGCACCCAGGGCGAAGAAGCCGTATTGCGCACCATAAATCGCGCTGTAATTTTTCAGACCAAAGTAGCGCGCGACCAGAAACGCCATCAGGTCATATTCTATACCCGCCGCAAATCCGACTAGCAGGATTGAAATTGCCGCAAGTTCAAATCCCATGCCGCCCTGCACAAACAGCAGGCAGGCACCAACCGGTGCAGCCAAAAGGAAAAAGGCAACGCCAGGTGCCCAGAAATGATCGATCAGCCAACCGCCAAGCACACGTCCCAAGATGACCGACAGCCCAATCAATTGAACCAGTTCGATCATATCCGCACGCTCAAAGCCAGCTATGCGCAGAATATTTTCCATATTGGGAATAATCCCACCAACGGCAAATGATACTGGCAGAAACGCCGAACCTATGACCCAGAAGCGCCATTCGCGTAACGCCTGACGCATGGTCAGTCCGGGTGCATCGGTAATTACCGGAACCTGATGACCAGGACGATGGACGGCGGGATCGTGAAAGCAAATGAAACCGACCGGTAGGGCAACCAGTATGGGCAAAAACCCGATGACCACATAGGCACCACGCCATCCCAGCTCGACAATCAGCCAGGCGGTCAGTGGCTTGACCAGATAACCAAAAATGCCTGTTCCCAGCAGCGACAGGCCAAGGGCAAGACCGCGTGCGGAATCAAACGCGCCATTGACGGCCCGCGTCCAGGTCATGGGTAGTGTCCCCGCCCCTGCGGCTGCCATGATCGCCCAGGTAACATAAAACTGGATCAGCGAACCATTGTTCAGCGCAAAACCCATGAAGGAAAGACCGAAAGCCAATACTGATCCCAGGGTGACCCATCGCACACCAAATCTGTCTGCGAGCAATCCGGTAAAAGGTGCGACCAGCATGACAGTAAATGTCATCACACTCAGCCCGGCCATGACCTGTCCAAAACTCCAGCCAAAAGCCTTGACCAATTCAGGTGCCAGCATACCGATGGTATAAAATGGGACCGGTGACAGACCCAGACCAATTCCAAGCATGGCAGATAATACCAGCGGCCAACCCGTTCTAAATTCCTGCGCCCGCGATGGCATTGCCTGTTCGATTGTCATGCTCAGTCCACCTTATGCTTCAGGAATTCAGGGCTAACAGACATCTCATAAATTTTTCGCAAAAAGGGCAATGCTCCCAAAGCGCTTTCCGTGTAATGCACCAGATGCAGTCTGGGGGTGCAACTGACAATGGCGCTGGCCCAGACATTGCCGCCCACCGGCCGCAACGCACCTTTAACATGTGCATCCCAGTGCAGGTCATAGGTCACTGAGATGACATCCGGTCCGAGCGAGTTGATGATAAACCGATCTAACTTTACCGCCATGCGCGTCATACCGTCGGCATTACCCTGCCAATAGCGTGCTATCGCGCCCCAGCCGATAAATGGCTCTGGAACCTCTTCAGCAATATAGACAGCGGACTCATCTTCAACATCCCAAAAGCGCTCAATTCGGTTCACTTCAAGAGACTCCAGCGCTCGCCGATACTCATCGAAAAATTCCAGGATCGCGTGATGTAGTTGCGGCGGCAGCATGCGAGCAGACGCCATCAGATACGTCCCGCGTTATGCAAGGTATCAATCACCTGACGCTGGCGTGCGGCGTACCAGGCAGGATCTGGTATCCTGATCTGACCATTGCCATCCAGCAACGAATTACGCGGCTGTATTTCGATATTGGCCAGCGCGTCCGCCCAAAGCCCTAATGGCTGCCTGGACAGCATATTGGGCATGCCGGGCCTACGGCGCCATTGCCGCAGACTGCCTATATGAATTTCCGCATAGGCAACCATGCTTTCGCCAAATCCGGATTCCGCCAGGATCGTACCTTTATAATCAATGACCTTTGATCCACCGTCGGTTGATGACTTGGGTATCGCGATATTTTCAATTCCTGCGGAATTGGCCGAGACCACATAGGTCAGATTTTCGAAGGCTCGGGCCAGCTTTGCGATATTTTTCTGCGAGGGCAGCACCGAACCCACTTCGCTCGACGAATGAACAAACAGTTCAGCACCGCGGATGGCATGGGCGCGCGCAATCTCAGGATACAATATCTCTTCCGAGGCTATGGCGGCCAATCGCCCGATTTCGGTATCAACTACAGGAAACAGGGCATCCACCCCATAAATGCCTACATAGCGATCATAGACGTCATAGGGACTGGGCGCGAATAGCGAAACCAACCGCCGATAGCGCAGGATCAGCGCACCTGACGGGTCCAGAATGAATGACGTCTGAAAATACAGGCCGGGAAAATGCCCGTCGCGTTCGTAGGCATTGCCAGCAAGAAATATGTTCGCTTCGCGAGCTATGCCACCCAACGCCTCGTATTCCGGCCCGGCCATATCAATGGCTGCCTTGTCCAGCCATACCGCCGCTGTCTCGCCAAAGGGAAACCCGGTTAAGAAATATTCAGGCAAGACGACGAGTCGCACGTCCGGTCCCACAAACCGTTTTGCCGCCATGATCTGGGCACCTATCCGGTCTATGGACCGGGCCATCCGCGCACGCGCCGATGTTGCATTATCGTCAATATTTACCGCAAAACAGGTTGTCTGCAGCGCCATAGCCATATACGGGTCAGGTTTTACAAAAGGCTGCATGGACTTAACCTCGGCAAAGAAGGTATCATGGGGAAAATCAACGCTAACCGTAAAGCTCTTTTCCAGGCCGCATGAACAAGATTATTTGGCACGAGCAGTTGAATGCGTCGAACCTCGACCAGAAATTGCCGACCCCGCTTTATCACCAGATATATCTGCTGCTGCGCGAGAAGATTCGATCTGGCGTTGTGACCCCGAACGCAACCCTGCCTGGCGAACAGGAACTTGCCCGGGCGTTCAATGTATCGCGGATCACGGTCAAACGTGCGCTGAACGAACTGGCATCGGACAATCTGGTCACCCGTCATCGCGGCCGGGGAACCATTGTCAGTGGCAATGGTGCGGTGCCCGTGGTCAAGGGGTCGTTCGGCACATTGATCGAGAGCCTGCGCCTTATGGGGCTTGAAACCGAAGTTGAACTTCTGGATGTCGCTGATGTGCGTGCGGACGACAATGTCGCCCTGCATTTGGGGATCGAACCAGGTGCT
>CAISDR010000513.1 GCA_903884125.1 uncultured bacterium | reverse complement strand
GCATGCATGCCTTTGTCTGGGGCGAAGACTATCCGGATATGATGGATGCCCTGATGCCGCTGGCCTGCCTGACGGTTGAACTGGCCGGACGCAACCGTCTGTGGCGACGCATGGTGATTGATACGATCAAAAGCGACCCTGCGTTCAAAGACGGCTTTTATGCAGAACAGCCGATGGTTGGCCTTCGTGCGGCAAACACACTTTCAGTCATTGCCGGAAGCGCGCCGGTCTATATGCAGAAAATCTGGCCAACACGGGCTGATGTGGACAAATCAGTTGATGAGGCAATTACCGGGCGCATCAATGGCGCAGATGCCAATGACACGATTTACTGGACCGATGCATCACGCAATTACAATCCCAGCCCACGACTGGGTGAAATCAAGGCACCGGTAATGTGGATCAATTCGGCGGATGATTTTATCAATCCGCCGGAACTGGGCATAGCGGAGCGCGAGGTAAAGCGGATAAGAAATGGTCGTTTTATACTGCTGCCGATCAGCGATGAAACCCGCGGTCATGGGACGCATACGATTGCCAGATTATGGACCGGCTATCTCGAAGGTCTGCTGGCGATATCCCAGCATTAGTCATTGTCAGATCAGCCGGCTGGCTTCGGCCACCAGATCATCACTGGCTGATGCCAGCAGGTCTTCATTAGCCTGACCATGGATCGGCACGCGCCCGATATCCAGCAAGGCGGGCACCGCCAGCGGCGATACCCGATCCAGCTTCTGGTGAACAATATGTCCTTTCGCCCGACGCAGCAGATCACCCAGCCGAGCGACATCCAGTTGACCATAGGCCGCGTCCGCATATGTTGCCTGAAGCAGAATGTGATCAGGGTCATGTCGCCGCAGAACATCATAGATCAGGTCAGTTGAAATCGTGACCTGGCGTCCGGTCTTTTCCTGACCGGGAAAGCGGCGTTCGACCAGTCCTGCAATCACTGCACAATTGCGGAACGTGCGTTTCAGCAGCGCACTTTCAGCAAGCCAGGCATCCAGATCATCGCCCAGCATGTCTTCATCAAACAGCGTTTCCATGTTCAGTTGCGACAGGTCGCCCAGCGCCCACACGGCTATTGAATATTCACTGGCAACAAATCCCATCGGTCGGCAGCGCAAGCGTTCGAGTCGTCTTGTCAGCAGCATGCCTAATGTCTGATGCGCCAGCCGACCTTCGAACGGATAGGCAACCAGATAGAATTTGTCCGAACGTGGAAATGTCTCGATCAGCAATTGATCCTGACGCGGCAGGATCGAGCGCCAGACCTGCAATTGCAGCCATTCAGAAACCTGAGGGGGCAGCGCCTTCCACAATCTGGAATCTGCCAGCGTGGCGCGAACCCGTTCAGCCAGATAGGTCGAAAGTGGAAATTTACCACCTTCATAGGAAGGGATTTTTGGCGCCTCTGCGGTCGTACGGCTGGCATAAGCGCCATCCTCGCCCAGACCCTCAAAGGCCAGAATTTCACCTGCAAATAAAAACGTGTCGCCATGGGTCAGGCCATCGATGAAATATTCTTCGATCTGACCCAGCAGGCGCCCGAAACGCGCAGAACTGCCACGACCAGCTTTGACCAGCCGCAATTGCAACATCGGGGCTTCGACAATTGTGCCCACATTCATGCGGTAGGACTGGATTACCCGTTTATGGGTGACGACCAGCCTGCCGTTTTTGTCTGGCCTCAAGCGCCGATAGCGGTCATAGGCTGCCAATGCCCGGCCGCCGGTTGCCACAAATTCCAGCGCGGAATCGAATTGTGCCCTTGGTAATGCGGCATAGGGCAAGGCGCGCGTGACCTCGGCAAATAAGGCATCTGGCTCGGCCTGCCCCGAGCAGGCAATGCCCAGAATATGCTGACACAAAACATCCAGCGCACCGGGCTTTGGTGCCTCGCCATCCAGTGAGCCTTCAATGGCTGCTGCTGCCGCTGCTGCACATTCCAGCACCTCAAAACGATTGGCAGGCACAAGCAGGGCGCGCGAAGGCGTATCCAGCCGATGGTTGGCGCGACCGATCCGCTGCAGCAATCGGGACGAGCCCTTTGGTGCACCGATCTGCACCACCAGATCAACAGCACCCCAGTCAATTCCAAGATCAAGAGTCGAGGTGCAGACCACGGCTTTCAGATCGCCGCGCCCCATGGCGGCTTCCACTTTGCGCCTTTGTTCAACGCTCAGCGATCCGTGATGCAGGGCTATCGCCAGCGACTGATCATTGATCCGCCAGAGTCCCTGAAAAACCAGTTCGGCCTGTGCGCGCGTGTTCACAAACACCAGTGTACAGTCATGGGCAGCAATCGCGTTCATCACATCGCCAAAGGCGTGACGTGCCATATGACCCGCCCATGGGATGCGTTCATCGCTGGATAATACCGATACTTCGGGCACAGGTCCGGCCCTGGCCTGAATCAGCATGGCAGAGCCCGGCTGTGGTACCAGCCAGCGCGCCAGATAGTCCGGGTCGTTGACAGTTGCCGACAACCCGATCCGCCGGGCATTGGGGGCCAGTGTGGTCAGCCGGGCCAGTCCCAGTGCCAGCAGGTCACCCCGCTTGGAATGCGCCATGGCATGGACTTCATCAATCACAATCGCGCTTAACGATTTGAACAGGCGGGATGCATCCTCAAACGACAGCAGCAGCGCCAGCTGCTCCGGCGTTGTCAGCAGAATATCCGGGGGCTGATCGCGCTGCCGTCGCCGTTTGGCCGTTGGCGTGTCGCCGGTGCGGGTTTCAATTGAGATGTCCAGCCCCATCTCGGCCACGGGTGCCAGAAGATTGCGCTCCACATCCACCGCCAACGCCTTGAGCGGCGAAAGATAGAGCGTGTGTAATCCCAATCCCCGACGCGCCGGATCACTTAGTTCAATCAGCGAGGATAAAAACCCCGCCATGGTCTTGCCGCCGCCGGTTGGTGCGGTCAACAATGCCGAACGGCCATCCAGCCCGGCACGTGCCAGCGCCAATTGGTGGGGTCGCGGTTCCCATCCGCGCCGGGTAAAATAGGCCTGAATGTGGCTGGGCAGGATAAGACTCATTGGCTGAGCATAATCCGTCCAGCCGCGAGTACCAAAAGCCCCGACGACGGCGGATCGGTTAACGGTGATCAAAGGAATAGAACAGCTTCTGCACCCAACACCCGCCGGGCTCTATTGCGCCCTGGGTGATTTTTATATCGACCCGGTACGCACTGTGGACCGGGCAATTATTACCCATGGTCATTCCGATCATGCGCGCAAAGGTCATGGCCATGTGCTTGCCACCGCCCAGACACTGGCCATCATGGCAGCCCGCATGGGCGACCATTTCGCCGGTCATTCACAACCTGCGCGCTATGGCGAGACGGTCAGTATAAACGGGGTTGGGGTCTGCCTCTACCCCGCAGGCCACGTGCTGGGTTCAGCGCAGGTGCTGATCGAACATGGCGGTTTGCGGGCAGTCGTGTCGGGTGACTATAAACGCGCATTCGATCCGACCTGCGACAGATTTGAAGTTATCCCCTGTGATGTATTTGTAACTGAGGCAACTTTCGGTCTGCCGGTTTTCAGCCATCCACCGATTGATCAGGAAATCAGCCGACTTTTGCAATCCCTGCAGCAATTCCCTGATCGCGCACATTTCGTTGGCGCTTATTCATTGGGCAAAGCTCAACGATTGATCGCTGAATTACGCCGCGCCGGATATCACCGCCCCATTTATACCCATTCGGCAATGATTGCCCTGTGTGCACTCTATCAAAATCTGGGTGTCGATCTGGGTCTGCTGATACCGGCAGGCCCGAAATCCCGCAACACTTTATCCGGCGAGATCATCATTGGCCCGCCACAGGCGATGACTGACAAATGGTTCAATCAGTTACCGGACCCGGTCTGCGCCTTTGCATCGGGCTGGATGCGCATTCGCGCACGCGCGCGCTCACGGGGTGTGGAATTACCGCTAATCATTTCCGATCATGCTGACTGGCCCGAGTTACTGGCAACCATCAATGACATAAAGCCTGCGGAAGTCTGGGTCACCCATGGGTCCGAGGAAGCGCTGGTGCGCGCGTGCGAATTGAATGGCATCACTGCACGCCCCTTGCATCTTGTTGGTTATGATCTGGAACCGGCATCATGAAGAATTTTGCGGACCTGCTTGACCGGTTGAGCTTTGAACCACAGCAATCACGCAAAATATCAATCCTTACTGATTTTTTGCGGCAGACCCCCGACCCCGAACGCGGATATGCCCTTGCGGCACTTTCCGGCGGGTTGCGGTTCAAGACAGTCAGGATCGGCGCATTCAAAACCCTTGTCGGCACTCGGATTGATCCCCAACTATTTCAACTGTCCCATGATTTTGTCGGCGATCTGGCGGAGACAATCGCCCTTGTCTGGCCTGTGCGACATGGTGCCAACCGCTCACCCGGTCTTGGCGACATTGTCGAGACGCTAGGTGCGGCAAAACCTGACGATATCGCCTTATTGCTGGAACAATGGCTGGATGCACTGGATGCAAACGGTCGCTACGGCCTAGTCAAGGCATTGACCGGCTCTACCCACAGTACAATGGCCGCTGTCCTGATCAAGCAGGCAGTGGCCGCGCTGGGGCCGCAGTCAGCAGAAATGATCAAAGAAATATGGCATGACCAGATACCACCCTATCAGGCATTGCTGGCCTATGCAGAAGGTTCCGGTCCACGTCCTGTCACGGCAACCAGCCTGCCGTTTCGTACTGCTATGCGGGCAGCGTCATATACGCCCGGAGATATTCCGGATGATGAATGGCATCAATATCTTGCCGAATGGAAATGGGATGGTGTCCGGGTGCAATGGGTGTCCAATTGCAGCAAGGTACGGCTTTACACGGCGAGCGGCGAAAACATTTCTCAGCGCTTTCCAGAACTGCTGGATCCTTGCGGTGTTGATGCTGCAATTGATGGCGAATTGCTGATCCGGCGCGAGGGGAAAATACAACCTTTTGCCGACCTCCAGAAGCGCCTGAATCGGAAACAGGCAAGCAGGCAGCTTTTGGCGGCGTACCCGGCACATATCCGCGCCTACGACCTGCTTTATCTGGATAACCAGGACATGCGGCCCCTGCCCCTGTCCGAACGGCGCACAAAACTTGCCAGTCTGATACCTGAGCTGGCACCATCCCGCTTTGATCTGTCAGCGCTCATACCATTTGCCGGACCGGCTGACCTGAAATCATTACTGGCGAACACACTGGAATATGCAGACGGCATAATCATCAAACGGGCTGACAGCCCCTATCTGGCCGGTCATCAAAAAGGTCATTGGTATAGTTGGAAGCGCGGCCCCCACGTGGTTGACGCAATCCTGATGCATGCCCAGCGGAAAATTGGCACCCGATCCTCAAGCTACGCTGAATTCACATTCGGGCTTTGGGACGGTAATAAGATTGTGCCGGTCGGCAAGGCAGTACCGGATTTCAGCG
>CAISDR010000512.1 GCA_903884125.1 uncultured bacterium | reverse complement strand
CTGACGCGTTTGAATAGATCGGCAGGCGGCTGTGATAATTGGCAAAATACAGACCGAACTCTGTTTCATTCAGCGCCTGGCTGTACCATTTCATGCTCAAACCAAACTGCCCGTCGTCGCGCGCTGCCTTGTCATAAAGACGCTGCAGCTGTGAGGTATCACCCAAAGAAAGGCGCACCGCTTCGCTGTTTGAATAGATCGGCGTACGATAATCGATATAAGGTGACGAGGCGCAAAGGGCTGCGTTTTGGGGTAATGCGCAGTTCTTGCGGAACGTACCGGCATAGGCACCACCGCCGACACCCAGATAGGCAGCGCCTGGCACGCCATTCGGATTGGCTGTGCCCATGCCGCCTGAGGCCAGATTGATTTCACCGGATGCCGTTGAGCCGTCAAAGAATGTTTCAGATGCATCCAGCTGATAGGGTTCCCACTTCAGCTGATACCAGCCGGACAGTGAAAGGTTTTCAGCGACCGTGATCTGGGCTGATGCCATCCATTGCGGGGCAATGGCTTCTTTGATTTCAGCGCCCGGTCTGCGGAAGGCGGAAACGTCGATTGGTGAAAAGGCGTTGATGCCGTTGAGGATGAACGTGCTTTCACCCCAGTTGATCACCTGTTTGCCAAGGCGGACCGATGCGTCGTGACCGCCGATATCAAATTTTCCGTCAACAAAGCTGTCCAGAAATTTAAAGTTCTTGCCAGTGATCTTGCGGGTGTTATCCGACCAGTTCACATTGCCGCTTGGGCTGGTGCTCTGATCGCCTACCGCGTCATAAAAATAGGTCGGACGGGCAAAGAAGGTAAAGTTCTGATATTTGGCTTCAATTTCATGGGTGGCTTTTACAATGCCCGAATAAAACTGGCCTTGCTTTACGCTCAGGTCAGGGGCGGCGGAGTTGATACCGCCAGCATAGATCGGTGCAATGGGTGTAATCGAAGCAACACCACCGGGAATGACCCCGGCTGGAACTGCACCAATAGCCTGAAGATAAGGTATGCCAGGCAGCGGAGCCGGCAGCACCTGCTTGGGACCGCCATCGCCTTCGTTCAAAAGGCGTGTGTCGATTGGAGATGCACGTAAGCCCGCACCGACCGAAACGGTGGAGTCCACTCTGACCGTTAGCCCATCAGAATTATATTCGAAAGCGCCGGCATTGCCGACCACTGCCAATGTGGCAGCGCTGACCGCCGTCGAAAGCAGTACATGGCGCACAGCCGCGCGCGATTTAAGAATCGAGTTCATTAAGCGTTCCCTCCTCACCCAAAAAATCTGCTGTCCCAGAAAAACGGGGGCAGGCAACGCCATCCCCAATTCCCCACAAGCGAGCCGTAATCCGACTTTCTTAAACGGGACCTAAGTCACGCTACTAAAGCACACTTGGGGCTGGCTGCTGTCAAGCATTCAACGCGAAATGAGGGCAAGGAATATTGATTTATTGTAAAACTGCCACGCTTATGTCGACGAAGCCACAAATTCGGCTGCATTTATTTCGCAACGCAGCGTCAACTTTTGCGTTGCAGCAAAACGTTAGCGGCGACCAAACAGGCGTTCAATATCCCCTAGCTTGAGCTCGACGAATGTCGGGCGGCCATGATTGCATTGCCCGGAATTGGGGGTGCGTTCCATTTCCCGCAGCAGGGCGTTCATTTCAGGACCGGAAAGGCTGCGGCCAGCCCGGACCGAACCGTGGCAGGCCATGGTTGCTGCCACCATGTCGAGCCTGTTTCGCAAAGTTTCAGACGAGCCTAGTTCCGCAATTTCCGCCGCGATATCGCTGACCAGTCCCTTTATATCGGTCTTGCCCAGATGACCTGGTATCTCGCGCACCATAACAGCATTCGGGCCGAATGATTCGATTGCCAGACCCAGCGCGGCCAGTTCGTCTGCACGGTCATCCAGAGCCAGTACCAGCGCCGGGTCCAGTTCCACCACTTCGGGAATAAGTAATGCATGCCGGGTGATGCCATTGTCAGCCAGATCCGCTTTCATGCGTTCATAGACAAGCCGTTCATGGGCGGCGTGCTGATCGACCAGTATCATTCCCGTTTCTGTCTCGGCGATTATGTATGTGCCATGGACCTGTCCGCGCGCAGCACCCATTCGACCGACTGGTTGGGATGGTACATCGCCCCGGTTTGTCGCATCGGGAACCAGATAACGCGCACTTGGTTCTGCCGCATGGGCAAATGCGCCCTGCAGCGGCGTGTTGAAAAGGCCCATGTTGTCCGCAGCGCTGGCCGTTGGGCGAACAGACCCAGGCAGGTCCTGCGCCTGTTGGGTATAGGCGAAAGCGCGTTTGGCCATCGCCTCAGTTGCACGCGGGGCCATGGCAGCAAGATTTCTGCGCAACGCACCGACGATTAATCCGCGAATACGATCCGGTTCGCGAAAACGCACTTCGGTTTTTGCCGGGTGAACATTGACGTCCACCATGTCTTTGGCAATTTCCAGATACAGTGCCAGTGCCGGGTGACGATCGTGGGCCAGAACATCTGCAAACCCGCCGCGCACGGCACCCAATAATTGCCGGTCGCGGACTGGTCTTCCATTCACAAAGAAATATTGTGCGGCAGCGTTGCCGCGCGCGGCTGTCGGAAGTGATGCCCAGCCCGAAAGCCTGACGTCTGTGCTTCCTTCATTCAGATAAAACGAATCGTTCAGGAAGTCGGAACCCATAATCTGAGCCACGCGATTTGCAGGCGTATCTGCAGTGGGGGGCAGCATCAATAATCGTCGCGCGCCATCATGCAGGCTGAAGCCGATATCTGGCCGGGCCAATGCCAGACGTTTGACGATATCAACAACCGCCATCAGTTCAGCTCGCTCGCTGCGCAGAAATTTCAGGCGTGCCGGCGTTGCGTAAAACAGATCGCGTATGTCGATCCGCGTGCCGAACCGGCCGGGCGCCGGTGTCGGGGGGGCGGCGATGCCACCTTCGATCTGAAGTCTGAAGGCATGATCTGCGTGTCTGGTACGCGAAGTGATCTCCATGCGCGCAACCGCTGCGATTGATGGCAATGCCTCGCCCCGGAATCCCAGATAGGAAAGGTTCAGCAAATCATTGTCCGGCAATTTCGATGTGGCATGGCGTTCTACGGCCAGAACCATCTGATCGGCATCCATGCCTGATCCGTCATCGTCAACCTGGATCAGATCGCGACCGCCGCCTGTTACGACGATGTCAATTCTTTGTGCACCGGCATCAATGGAATTTTCGACCAGTTCCTTTACCGCCGCCGCAGGCCGTTCAATCACTTCGCCTGCTGCGATCCGATTAACCAGACCTTCCGGCAGGCGCCGGATCACGGGCTGCGACCAGCCAGGTAAGCGCGGGTCAGAACCTTGCCTTCTTCCACCGCGGGCTGATCGAACGCATCAATTCCCAGAAGGTCGGCTGTCAGAATGGTTTCAATCATAAAATGCATCATCAGATAGCCAAGATTGTAGGCATCAATTGCAGGCACGTTGATCAGCCGCACTGGGCGTCCACGACGGATCAGTGTTTCAACGGTGGCACGCGCTTCTGCATCAACCAGATCGCCAATTGTATGGCCATGAAAAAGGGTAAAAGCGGATTCGGCGATGGGGGCAACCAGACGCGGCCCGGTGCCTTTTTGCGCGGGCAGCATCAGCGTGAACAGCTTGTCACGCGGCCCATCAAGGTAAAGCTGTAACTGGCTGTGCTGGTCAACCGGGCCGACGGCGCGCAACGGTGTTGATCCCTTGCCGTCCTTGCCCAGGCTTTCGGCCCAAAGCTGCCCGAACCACGCGGCCAGCCGATCAAGCCGGTCCGCATAAGGCATCAGCACCGACATCGAAATGCCCTGTTCCATGGCGGTTACAGCAAGTGCTGCCCCAATGGCCGCTGGCAACATGTCCGGAGATGCACCAGCGATGATTGGATCGATGACCCGTGCTGCTCCTTCACGAAAATCCAGCGGATCAAGTCCGGCCAAAGCGGCAGGTACCATGCCCACGACTGACAGTGCCGCATAACGCCCGCCGACTTTTGGGTCATGGTCCAGAACCTGCCAGCCATAGCGCGCAACCAGCTTTCGCAATGCGCTGTCACCAGGTTCAACGATTGCTGCAAATCTTTTGCTGACTGCTTCGGCTCCCAGCGCATGCTCAACAGCTGCCATTGCAGCCATTGCAAGTACCAGTGGTTCGGCCGTACCACCTGATTTTGAAACGACCAGAAAACGAGTTGAGCGCAGTGGCAGGTTAAAAAGCGCCTGCTGAAATGTCACCGGATCGGGATTATCAAGAATATGAAGTCGGGTGACGCCGCCACGCCGGCTGGGAAATCCCGCCGGTCCAAAAATTGGCAGGCCAATGCCAGCCAGTGCAGCAACCGTCTGTGCGCCAAGGGATGATCCGCCAATGCCCAGAACCACCACGTCGCTGGTATCCGACATCAGCGTTTCCAAAACCGGCGCCATATCGGTCAGATCGTCGCGCCGTTCCGGCAGCCGCAGCAGCGGCAGGCTGTTATCGGCATATTGTCCGCAGAGCTGTTTCAGGCGTGTCTTTGTTCTCGCCAGATTTAGGTCAAAGCGTTCCCTGTTCAGCCCGTGGGCATTAAAGCAGGCGTCGGTTGAAAAAACCGGAATCAGCCGTTCAGCAGGCAGTGCAGTGGACGTCATCGGCAATATCTCGATCGGACTTTACGGGGATGTTAGAATATCCAGTCAAACATCCGCCCGAAAAAGCCTGGCTTTTCTTCTTTCAATGCCGGTGTCTTGCCCTGGGTTGCGCCGCGACCGACCAGCTGGGCTTCGGTCAGACGACGCTGTTCGGTGCCGGGATCGACGACAACTTCGGCAGGCTTGTCCGGCGTATTGGATTTCCAGAACATCAGTTGATCTACAAACCCATCGTCCTTTGGCACGACAGCGTTGGTTTCCTTGGCGACCAGTTGCTTGATATCCGGATTGGCACGCTCGACCTGGGCCTTGGCCAGCATCTGGCTTTCAGTGGTGCCCTTGGTACCTTCTCCCAAGGTCCGTTCAAAAAGCGCACGCTGGGCATCCCCCTGCGGGGTCAATTGCTGGGGCCTCGGTGCGCCCGGAACCGGAGGACGCATCTGGAAATCAGGCGGGATCACCAGCGGGGCCTGCGTCACCACGGCAAACTCATCCGGGGCAGACCGCTTCAGCCCGAAGGCATTTTGAAAGGATTCGCAGCCACCCATCACGGCCAATACCCCGATCAGGGCAATGGCACGTGACCAATGGCGGCCAGAGCGTGAAAGTGTTGCACCATGGGGCGGATTATAAGTCGAATGCATTTTCATAAAGTCCTTTTACCGTCCCCTTGGGCACTGAACAAGCTCTCTAAAATCATCAACCCGCCGCCAATGACAATGGCGGCATCGGCCAGATTAAACACATACCAGTCATAGCCAGCGGCGTGGAGATGGATAAAATCGACCACAGCACCATAGGTCAAGCGGTCATAAAGGTTCCCCAAAGCGCCACCAATGACCAGGCCGGCCATTATGGTCATCAATCGGGTCGGCTGCTGGATCAGCCAGAACAGGATTAGCCCGACAATTCCCAGCATGAACGCCGCGATAAGCCATTGACCCGCCGGATCATATTGCTTGAACAGGCCATAGCTGATCCCCGCGTTCCATACCATTGTCAGGTTGAAAAAGGGCAGAATTTCGACCGATACCCGGCCCGGAAGGTCAAAAATCCTCAATACCCAGAATTTCGAGGCCTGATCAGCGGCCATGACCAGCGAGGCCAGACCAAGCGCCTGCCCCAGCTGGCGGCGGGGGGCGTCGCCAAAGATCATGTCTCAGACCCGGATTCGACCGTTTCATCGCACCGATGACAAAGTTCCGAATGGTGTGGACTTGACCCAACTTCCGGCAGAATCATCCAGCACCGGCCGCATTTGTCACCCGGCGCGCGTTCTGCAACAACACCGACCCCTGGCACGTCATCCAGCCGGAAGGCGTGGGCGGGTGCGGGTGCGGATGTCAGTTTCGCAGCCGAAGCGATGGCAATTTCCGCCAGATCCAAGCCATCAAACAGGGCAAGATCGGTAGGCTCGGTCAGATACAGCACCGGCATCGCTTCAAGGCTTGATCCAATGCGTTTTTCGCGGCGTTCGATTTCCAAAGCCCCTGTGACCACCCGGCGCAATGTGCGGATACGATCCCACTTTGCAGCAAGGCTGGGGTCCAGCCAAGCCTCAGGAAAATCAGGGAGCTGGCGCAGATGAACGCTGGCGACCTGTTCGCCATGACGCATCATCCAGGCTTCTTCGGCCGTAAAACAAAGGATCGGTGCAAGCCAGGCGGTCAGTGCATCAAATGCCAGATCCATAACCGTACGCGCCGCGCGCCGGCGCATGGAGCCTACCGGATCGCAATAGAGTGCGTCTTTGCGAATATCGTAATAGAATGCTGACAGATCACCGGCACAGAAATTGACTACGCTGGAAATTACACGTGGGAAATCATAACCGGTATAGGCCTGTCGAATGGTACGATCCAGTTCCGCCAGCCGGTGCAGAATATAGCGATCCAGTTCTGGCATCAAAAATGGCTCAACCCGCTCAACCGGATCAAACCCTTTCAGATTTGCCAGCGTAAACCGGATGGTGTTGCGCAACTTGCGATAAAGATCAGCATTGGTTTTCAGGATTTCCTGACCCATTTTCAGGTCTTCGGTAAAATCCGATCCGGCCACCCACAAGCGCAGGATATCTGCACCGTTCTTTGCAATGATCTCCTGAGGCTCGACCGTATTGCCCAACGATTTGGACATTTTCCGACCACGTTCATCGACAATGAATCCGTGAGTCAGCACCTGATCATAGGGTGCGCGCCCGCGTGTGAAACTGGCTTCCAGCAACGATGACTGGAACCAGCCTCGATGCTGGTCTGAACCTTCCAGGTAAAGCTGTGCGGGCCAGTTCAGGTCGGGCCGCTGTTCCAGCACAAATGCATGGGTGCAACCTGAATCAAACCACACATCCAGAATATCGGTCACTGCCGTCCAGTCTTCATTGCGCTGGGCATCTGTCAGGAACCGCTTTGGATCGCCATCGGTCCACGCATCAGCCCCCTTAATCTCGACTTCGGCGATGATGCGCGCATTGACGTCTGCATCGCGCAGAACGGTGCCGTCTGGCTTTACGAATATGGTCAATGGCACGCCCCAGGCGCGCTGACGCGACAATACCCAATCGGGCCTGCCCGCCACCATGGACCGGATACGATTGCGTCCCACCTCGGGCACAAAACCTGTTGCATCGATCGCCGCCAAAGCGACCTCGCGCAGGGTTTTACCGTTGGCCATCGGCCGATCCATCGCAACAAACCATTGCGGCGTATTGCGGAAAATCAGCGGTGCTTTTGAGCGCCAGGAATGGGGATAGGAATGGACCAGTCGGCCCTTGGCCAGGAGCCGTTCGGCGCGAACCAGCGCACCGATGACCGCACCATTGGCATCGCCATCCTTGCCGTCGTCGGTCAGAATTTTGCGCCCGGCAAATAACGGGACATGCGGATAATAACTGCCGTCTTCATCCACCGTCTGCGGTACTTCGATGCCATAGGCCTGACCGATTTCCCAATCCTCTTCGCCATGGCCCGGTGCGGTATGAACAAATCCGGTACCGGTGTCTGCGGTCACATGATCGCCACCGATCAGGGGTACGGGAAAGTCATATCCCTTACCAGAAAACGGGTGCGCAAGGATTGTCCCCTTTAGCTCGCTAGCATCACCTAGTCGCACAAGCGTGATTTTTGCGGCAGCCGCCACCGCATCGACAACGCCATCGGCTAAAATCAGCCGGTCGCCGATTTTGCCATTGGCGGTTTCATCGACTGCCGTGATCTCGTAGACGCCATAGGGAATTTCCGGTCCATAGGCAACTGCGCGATTGCCGGGAATTGTCCAGGGTGTGGTGGTCCAGATTACAACGTCTGCACCTTTCAATGCCGGGTTGTCAGTGCTGACCACGGCAAAGCGCACATGGATCGTGGTTGAACGATGTTCGTGATATTCAACCTCGGCCTCAGCCAAAGCCGTTTTTTCAACGCAAGACCACATGACGGGTTTGGAGCCCCGATAAAGCAGATCGCTATGCGCGAATTTCAGGAATTCGCGAACGATCATGGCCTCGGCCTTGAAGTCCATGGTCAGATAGGGATGGTCCCAGTCACCGATGACACCCAGACGTTTGAACTCCGTGCGTTGAACATCTATCCATTGGTTGGCAAAGGCACGACATTCCGCCCGAAATTCTGATTGCGGTACGGAATCCTTGGACTGGCCACGGGCGCGATATTTCTCTTCAATCTTCCATTCAATGGGCAGACCATGACAGTCCCAGCCGGGGACATAATTGGAATTGAAGCCCATCATTGAATGCGAACGGACAACCACGTCCTTTAAAATTTTGTTCAGTGCCGTACCAAGATGGATGGGCCCATTGGCATAGGGCGGACCATCATGCAGTGTGAATGGCGGACGGCCTTTGCCAGCGTGCCGCAATTGTCCGTACAGGTCAGCCGCATACCACCGCGCCAGAATCTGCGGTTCACGTTCAGCCAGCCCGGCCTTCATCGGAAATTCGGTTTCGGGCAGAAATAGGGTATCGCGCCAGTCGCGCGCGGCAGTCTCGGACTCGGCCATTGTAGGTATCGAAGGCTCCAGAACTTACTTCAAGGCACCAGACCTTGAGCGGGAGAGTGTTTTAGCGTCCAAACATCGGCGCGTCCACTGGGCGAAATTGACGAATTTCAGGCCCCCAGGGCGTCCCGGGCCGCCCGGGCGTCCCTGGCGATCTGGACTTTCAGCGCCTCCAGGCCATCAAACTTTTGCTCGGGTCTCAGAAATTTGATGAGCGAGACGCTTAGGGTCTGATCGTAAAGGTCACCAGCAAAATCAAAAATGTGGACCTCCAGTCGGACTTCGGTTCCACCAAAGGTCGGTCGCCGCCCCAGATTGGCCACACCTTTCAGGACAGGATCCGGCTTGGCTAAATTCGTCCGTTCGATACGCACAGCATAGACACCCAAGGCAGGTTCCAGATAATCACCAAGAACGATATTGGCGGTCGGAAAATTGATTGTTCGTCCGCGCTGGTCGCCATGGCTGACCACGCCCGCGATCGTCCAGGGGCGCCCCAGCAGCAATGCAGCCAATTCCGGGTTTCCCGCGGTCAGCGCATCTCGAATCCGCGTTGATGCATAGGTACCCGACGGACCTTCGACTGCGGGCACGATGGTGGTGCCAAAGCCGAGTTTTCGGCCTGCTTCTGCCAGAAGGGTCGGGGTGCCCTTTCTGTCCTGGCCAAAGTGAAAGTCGTGGCCAACCGTCACATGGCTGACATTCAGACGGCGGACCAGAATTTCCTCAATGAAATTTGCCGCAGACCGGCTGGCCATCGCCGCATCAAAATCCAGCGCATAAAACAAATCTACTCCCAGTCTGCTGATCAGACTGGTTTTGTCTTCAAGCCGGGTCAAAGTGAAAGCTGCTTCATCCGGGCGGAAAAAGCGTCGTGCATGAGGCTCGAATGTGACAACGCCTGAGGGGCGACCCAAACATATCGCTTCCTCGCGGGCCTGGCCGATCACCTTTTGGTGGCCAGGATGAACGCCATCGAAATTACCGATGGCAACCGAGGCGTTCTGAAAATCAGGCGCTAAATCATCAATGTGTCTGATTAGGTGCATCGCGTAAACTTATGCCTTTGCCGCAGGCACCATTACCAAGGCTTCGCCTTCAACCACGATGGTATCGCCGACCTTGCACGTTGTTGAAAGCGTCACGCGGCGTTTTACAGGGTCAATGCCAATGATCGTGCAGACCGTATCAACACGATCACCAATCCTGACCGGCGCCTTAAATTTCAGGCTCTGACTCATATAGATCGAACCGGGGCCTGGCAGTTTGGTGCCAATGACCGCTGAAATAAAACCTGCTGATAACATGCCATGGGCAATCCTTGATTTGAATGGCGTCGTGGCTGCGTATTCGGCGTTCAGGTGCAGGGGATTGTCATCTCCCGTTACCTCGGCAAAAGCCACAATGTCTGCTTGTGTCACGGATTTGGCAAACGATGCCTCCTGCCCGACAGTCAGATCAGAAATGGTTTTTTCAACAATAGTGTTTTGTGCCATTGCGGGTTTCCTTGGGGGCGTTGCCCGGACTTATTTGGTGGTTTCGAATAACGTCATGCGCTCGGGCAGGATGGCCATGATGGTATCGCGTTCCCCGGCGCTTATGCGCGACCAGGTTGCGATTTCCTTCAGCGTTCGACCACATCCCCGGCAAAGGCCCACCTGCCCATCAACCGCACAGACATGAACACATGGCGATTTGATCGCCAGTTGTCCACCGACGGTCCTAGCATCCGCTTTGCCCTGAGCAGCCAAAAGGCCGGGCGCTGTTAAAGTTGCTGAACGATCAGCCTGCTCGTCATTCATGGGTCCTTGGTAGCCTGTCCGCCCTATCGGGTGCAAGGCTGCAATATATCCTGTATTTTGAGCGTACGCTGGCGACGGAGGATGGCAGTCCAGGTCGTTAACACTTCCAGTATATAAAGTGTCCAAATTTCCAGGTGCCACGCGACGATGCCATTACCTTCCGGACTTGATGTGCGACAGAGTTTGAACCGCTTTGGGTTCGGCCCATCGCCAGCGGATACCTCTCTGTGGTCGGCCGATGGTCGCGGCTTTGCCCTTGCCGGACTTGACCGTGATCCTTATGGCGGTTCCAAAAGCGCGATATTGGGCACGCTTGCCGGGGCTGGGGAAATAACCGCGGGCCTGATGGCATATCAAAAGCTCAAGCCGGATGAAAAACAGGCTGCCCAGATGGACTATCAGAAGGCCGCGCGCGAACGCTTTGGCGCAGAAATGCGTGCGCGTCTGGTGGTGGCATCAGACCCTTTGCTTGCCTTTCGCGAACGTCTTGTTTGGTTCTGGTCCAATCATTTTACCATTTCCATTTCCAACAATGGCGTTGTTCCATTGGCTGGTGCCTTTGAACGCGAAGCCATTCGCCCCTATGTGAACCGGCATTTTGGTGAAATGCTGATCGCGGCGACGCGTCATCCGGCCATGCTGGTCTACCTTGATAACGCGCGTTCCATAGGACCAAATTCGCAAGCAGGCCAGCGGGCGCATCGAGGGCTAAATGAAAATTTAGCGCGGGAGATTCTGGAGCTTCATACGCTGGGCGTCG
>CAISDR010000511.1 GCA_903884125.1 uncultured bacterium | reverse complement strand
GCAACAAGCGGCACAAATCGCCCAATCGATAAGTATCGAAAAAATTGATCATATGGCATCTGCCCTTGCTGACTTGAGATCACGGGGGGGGCGATTATTCTTTCTGGGTGTCGGCGGCAGCGCGGGCAATTGTGGCCATGCGGTCAATGATTTCAGAAAACTCTGCCATATCGAGGCTTATGCACCAACCGACAATGTGTCCGAGCTGACTGCCCGTACGAACGATGAAGGCTGGCATACGGTCTTTTGCGAATGGTTAAAGGTTTCCCGGGCCAGCTCAAATGATGCAATCTTTGTCCTGTCGGTTGGCGGCGGCAGTCTGGAACGCGCCGTCAGCCCCAACCTGGTCAAGGCAGTGGACCTGGCGGCAGAGATCGGGATGCCGATATTTGGAATTGTCGGTCGCGACGGGGGCCATACCGCTCGACGCGGCCAGCATGTTGTTATAATTCCGACAATTGACGACTCGCTTGTCACCCCCCATTCTGAAGCCTTTCAGGCTGTTGTCTGGCATTGTCTCGTATCTCACCCAATTCTTCAGCTAAACCAGACAAAATGGTGATTTAAGATAAAATGACACCCAAGCCGAGCAGCATTGTCACGCTATCCGGGCGGTTCGCCCACAAGCTCAAGACACCTGAAACTCTGCTGGAGGCGATCGGTCCGCGGCCGAGGGAAAAAACTGTCATCATGTGTCATGGGGTGTTTGACGTGGTCCACCCGGGCCATTTACGTCATTTGTTATATGCTAAGGGTCAGGCAGACATCCTGGTTGCCAGCCTTACTGCTGATTTGCACATAACCAAGGCTGAGCACCGCCCCCATATTCCACAAGATCTGCGGGCGCTTAATCTGGCCGCGATGGAGATGGTCGATTACGTCATCATCGATCCAAATCCGACACCGCTGGCCAATATAGATTTTATTCGCCCCGATTTCTTTGCCAAGGGATACGAATATTTCACCAACGGTACCGGGCCGAAAACCCGCGATGAAATGGACATGGTGCAATCCTATGGTGGCGAAATTATTTTTACCCCCGGTGACGTTGTCTATTCATCATCAAAATTTATAACAGAATCACCACCAGCAATTCGCCTGGACAAGCTTGTCACCCTGATGGAAAAATCGGGCCTGACCTTTGATAGCCTGCGCAATGCGCTGGACAAGTTTGCCGGCAAGCGGGTTCATGTAGTTGGCGATGCCATCGTCGACAGCTATACGAACTGTTCGATGATTGGGGGCCAGACTAAAACGCCAACCATGAGCGTGCTGTTTGAAAGTCGTACTGATTTTGTCGGCGGAGCCGGGATCGTCGCAGATCACCTGAGAGCCGCTGGTGCAAGCGTGGTTTTCTCAACCGTATTGGGCGATGACGAATTGGGCCGGATGGTCACCAGCCGCTTGCAGACCGCCGGCGTGGACGTGCGCCCGATTATCGACAAGCGCCGCCCAACCACCCAGAAAAACGCCATAGTCGCTGGCGGCTATCGATTACTGAAGGTCGATACGCTGGACAACACAACAATATCAGATCCAATTCTGGCCCGACTTGCCGGTGCCGTGCGTTCTATTGAATGCGATGGTGTTGTATTCAGTGATTTCCGGCATGGCATGTTCAACCGGCGGACGATACCGGTTCTGACTGCTGCCATTCCGGCGAACGTATTTCGCGCTGCCGATAGCCAGGTTGCCAGCCGCTGGGGAAATATAATCGAATTCAAGGGCTTCGATCTGATAACGCCCAATGAGCGTGAAGCACGCTTCGCATTAGGAGATCAGGATATCGGTATACGACCCCTGGCGTCGCAGATTTACGATTCAGCAGAATGCAAGTTGCTGATATTAAAACTGGGCGAACGAGGGGTACTGACTGTCAGCGATCCCAATCATGAGTCACCAACTTCGTTTTTTGTAATTGACAGTTTCGTGGACCGATTGGTTGATGCAGTTGGTGCTGGTGATGCATTGCTGGCCTATGCAACACTGGCCATGATGGCCACGGGTTCAGATGTGATTGCAACAATTCTTGGCTCGATCGCTGCAGCATGTGAGTGTGAATGCGACGGAAACGTTCCGATTACCCCAATGGATGTGCGCGACAAGCTCAACAAGGTTGAAGGTCAGCTAAGGTATGATGAAAGTTAGGCTATAGTTATGGCGCTTCCTGTAATCGGTTTTGCTGGCATGACCCATCTGGGACTATGTTCCTCAGTGGCGTCTGCAACTAAAGGATTCGGGACGATCTGCTTTGACCCCGACGAAAATAGAATTGCTAAAATAAAAATCGGCCAACACGAGATTTTCGAACCGGATTTTGATCGGTTTTCTAAGGCAGCCGTGCAGCAAATGCAATTCGTAGCCAACCCTTTGGCGCTATCCGCCTGCGATCTGGTCTACATCTCATCCGATGTGCCAACAGACAATAACGGTACGATGGACCTTTCCGGTGTTAGGCAACTTATAGATCATGTCATTCCCCATCTGCGCTGCGATGCGTGGCTAGTAATCCTATGTCAGGTCCCCCCCGGATTCACGCGGGAAATCCGAAACATCTTCCCAAGGACGGTTTATCAGGTTGAAACGCTGGTCTTTGGACAGGCAATGAAACGGGCGCTGGAACCTGAACGGTATATTGTCGGACTTGGGTCCATTCCGTATGAATTACCCAAAACCCTGGCCTCTTTTCTAGATGCATTCGGATGCCCGGTATTGCCGATGATGTATGAAAGTGCCGAACTTGCAAAAATATCCATAAATTGTTTTCTTGCTGCCGCTGTCAGCACCACAAATTGCCTTGCGGAACTAGCCGAAGAAGTTGGCGCAGACTGGCGCGAGATTTCACCTGCACTAAGACTTGACCGGCGTATCGGCCCCTATGCTTATCTAAAACCCGGTTTGGGTCTGGCGGGCGGGAATATTGAACGTGATCTTGCAACCGTGATTGCACAATCCTCGGAATTCGGAACCCAAAGCGTCGTGATCGAGAGCTTTGTGCAAAGCAGTCAACATAGAAAAAACTGGGCATTACGCTGCCTGCAGGAAAATATTTTATCCAAAATTGAAACACCGACAATCGCCATTCTTGGATTATCATACAAAGAAGATACACGTTCGATAAAAAATTCACCCGCCGTGGCATTAGCCAAAAAGCTGGATGGATTGCCGCTGCGGATTTTCGATCCGATGGTTGATCCGGCAATTCTGCAGCAACAGAATGTTTACTCAGCTGTATCTGCACTCGATGCTATCGGCGGCGCTGATGCGGTCGCCGTAATGACACCTTGGGCTATATTTCGTGAAATTCCGGTGGTTGAGATTGAAAATGAGTTGAAGGGTGATCTGATTGTTGACCCGACCGACCACCTATCCCAATTTGCTACCGGGACAACGCGACTTAGCCGCATCATCATGGGTACAGGCTCACGCGGTATTATGGCTAGCTAGACATGATTGAGCATTTGAACAAAATCCCTGCAGATCCGTCTCGCGTTGTGTTGATTGGCGGAAACGGGTTTATCGGACGCAGCATTGCCCAAAGGCTTTCGGCTTCGGGCATTAATTATGTGGCCATTGGGCGGGATGCCAATGATCTTGAGAGTTCGACTGCGGCAACGTGGCTAAGGGACTATTGCCGTAGTGGGGACAGTATCGTCATGATTGCGGCAAAGGCGCCCGCCAAAACATCAACCCTACTGCACAGAAATATCTTGATGGCGGAAAATGTATGCGCCGCCTTTACCGGCAAGACACTTCATCATTTCCTATATCTCAGTTCCGATGCTGTTTATGCAGATGACGCCCGGCCAGTTTGCGAACGATCCCCCTGCGCACCTTCCACTCTGCACGGTGTAATGCATTTGGCACGCGAAGTAATGTTCAAGAGTGCTGTATCTGCCCCAATTGCATTCCTGCGCCCAACATTGATTTATGGAAAACAGGATCCACATAACGGCTATGGCCCTAACCGATTCATGCGCGAGGCAAAGGCTGGTGGACCGATCCACTATTTTGGAGACGGTGAAGAGAAGCGCGATCATATTGATGTCAATGATGTGGCGTTGCTGACCACACTTTTACTCAAACATCGGAGCATTGGAGTGCTCAACGCAGCAACTGGAAATGCTACACGTTTTCGCGACATCGCGGCAATGATTGGCCGGATAGCTGGGGTGCCTACCGTTTCCATACCACGTTCCGCCCCCCGCCCCCATCTGCTGCATCGTTTCTTCGATGCAAGCGAAACGCAGTCGGCTTTTCCCCGATTCAGGTACACCCCCCTTTCAATCGGACTGCAATTCCTGTTGGATTAGTTATTTTACTGCCATATTACTGGGTATAATGCTGAAACTCAAAATGCCAACGGATCAAGAACACACAACATGACCACTGACCTGTTCGCAAAAAATCCGCTGGTCCAATTGATGCGCCAGGTAAAACTGCAGCCCGAAGAGATTAGGCGGTCAAAAGTCAATCACACCATCGACAGCCTGAACGCGCGTAACGACCTTGTTGAAAAGATGATGATTCAGGGTCTTGCAACTGAAGCGGGCGAAGCGAACCGAATTCTGAGTGAAGCCGATCCGATAACTGTAGCCGCAATTGCGCTATTGCTAGCTGGCGACAATCTGTCTGCAATCGGCTTTTCAGCGATCGCACTTGAAAAAAATCGACAGGATCATCTTGCCGACAAGATTTTGGCGCTAAGTCGGCTGTACTATCACCTGCAGGCAAAAAAATCCGTGAATTTTCGGCGATATGATGAAGCACGTGAAATGGTCGTCAATGCATATCAGGCTATCCAGCATCTGCTGCAAGGGACGCTGGAAAAAAGCATGATCGCGATGATCGATCATAACAACGAGTTACTAAAGCCACGGGACATCGACTTTCCGGTTTTTGGAAGGCCACATGTTATTTCAGTTCCAATTTGGGGCGACCTTTTCATAAGCCGCGCAGAACAAATGATACTTCCCTGTTTACTGGCACAAGGCAACGTACCGCAATTGTCGGAATTTGGAACAGTAGTGATCCGCATTTCTACTTTCAAAAAGGACTTAGCCCGAATTGATGCCATGCCGCAGATCAGAAAGCTGCGTGAGTTTGCAATTGTTCAAATCGACCCATTTCCAGATTCTGTAACTGCGTTCCTGGATCGCCCCGAATTAATGGCGCCCGCCCACTGGCACAGATTACTTCTGGCAACCGCCCACCATGACTGCGTTCAGTTATCTCGCCAGATCAGCGCTGATTTCACCGCATGGTCGGCTGATACATTGATTCCGGAAAATAATATGGTCAGTGCAAAGCGCCTCTTGATCGAAGGCAAGCATCTTATATGTGGCACTGCACTACGGGTGCTGATGGCGCCGTTCATGGATCGCATCAAGCACGATCACATTGAAAAGGATGGTGTGCTGGCTTTCAACGACGACTGGTTCCTGAAAAATACAGTTGAAACTATGCACCCTTATCAATTCGAAAGTTTCGCCAGGCACGGCAGTCCCGGTAATGTCACGGTGTCCGTTGTCATCGTTGCAGCCCAAGCTGAAGGTGGCTTTACCCTTCATTCCTATCAAAATTGCACAATGGCCTATTCCTATGAGGCTTTTCCGGCTGACTACAAATATGATCTGCTAACCTGTGACTGCAGGTTGTTTTCAGACATGTTGGGCGACAATAAGCTTGAAGATGTCTGTTATTTTGCAAAGTCGGCGCCTGACCCGTTTTTCATCGCAACCGCAGATACAATTGAAGATTTTACACGCTTTGGCGACCATAAGGTCACTGTTCCAAATGCTGTGCGATCTGCCATGCAATTTGCAGCAAGCCCCGACGATCGGGCACGATTCGACTATTATTTCAGACAGGGATTCTTCTACCCGGTATCATCGGAAATAATGGCGCAAATTCCTAGTGATGCGCTGACAACGGATGAGCTTATTACAAGCTGGGACAATGCCATCAAAACACTTTGGGTTGAGCCCTAAGGCTTAAGTCCGTTCACTACCGCCCGCATTTAACGCCAACAACACATGAATAGTCGACATTTATCAGGTGAATAGTGTCCGCACATCCGGATATAAACTCATCGGTTGCGCGCCTGGCTCCTTCCATATGTCCGTAATCGTCTACAACAAATACCCCGCCATAAGACAGCTTTGGATACAACGTTTTGAATATGTGGGCGGTTGACTCATACCAGTCTGTATCTAGCCTTAACAGGCATATGCGGTTGATACGACTGCATGGCAGGGTATCTTCAACACGGCCCTTCAGATAAATCAGTTTATCGCCGGGATAGCCCGTCGAAGCCAGATTTTCACTGACATCTTCGATACTGGCTTTATTCCATTTTTCATGCGCGGCCGACTTCTGATCATAAATTGCCGCCATATCCTGCCCCCAGACATCTTTGTCCAGCACTGGGTCCGGTCTTGGATGGCCTTCGAATGTATCACAGGCGAATATCCGCCTTGAAGTGTCCCCGAAATCTCTTGCGG
This sequence comes from uncultured bacterium, assembly GCA_903884125.1. Taxonomy (GTDB): domain Bacteria; phylum Pseudomonadota; class Alphaproteobacteria; order CAISDR01; family CAISDR01; genus CAISDR01. The sequence goes on along the minus strand of CAISDR010000511.1, from coordinate 3,308 downwards.
CCAGAGCCGCCATCATCAGGGACCCGCCACGCCAGACACCACATTCCACAATATCGCCCGCGACATTTTGCTTCAGTAACGATTGGGTGCAGGAGTACACCTGATAAAGTCTTTCAACCGACGTCATCGTGTATTCCTGGCAGAAACGATATGCCGCCTGAAAAGATTGGGGCTTGGTATCAAGCGATAGTTTCAGGTGATTTCGCGCCGCTTTCATCTGCAGGTCAATTTCAGCAGTCATTGCGCAAAATCCGCTTCATCAGTTTGAAAGTTCAATTTCTCGAATTACAGGAGCTTTGCTTTCGACGATACTAGCGCACAGGTTCGGCAACATGGAAATTGAACAGGCTGCCCTTCCATGTGTTCAATCGATCAATGCGATTGTAATATACATATTCAGGTGATTGCCGGATAAGCAATCCGTCCTGAATAGTTTCCTCGAATTCATATTGTGCCCAACCATTGCATGGCTTGCAAAATGGCACTTTATCCCATTGACCGGTTTCATGATAATAGCGGACCTGGCTGAACGCTTCGCCGTTCCAAACCGCTTTTCCGCCCTGTTCAAATACATTGCCCATGTTGGACGATTTCAGCCCATCCAGACAGCAAACCGTGACTTGTCCATCGTGATGGACAGCCATGGTCTTGTAAATTGCGGGACATGGCTTTCGCTTTTTAGGCGCGCTCATATCCTTGAATGTTCCGTCCTGAAAAACCAGCCCGACGCGCACACAATCCACGACCCCGCTCCAACGCTCGACAAAGTCATCCCGCTCGAGTCTGTTTTCGTCCTGCATCGTAAAGGACACGCCAATGCGCGGGAATTCATGATCACCACGCGCGCGGATCATGCGAAACACAGCGGATTCAATTTTTTCCAGCTTGTCCACACCCCGGATTTTCTTAAGGGTCGCCTTGGTGGTGGCGTCGTTACTGATTAAGACAGAGTCAATCTGGATTGAAACCAAAAATTCCGCGATTTCGTTCGTAAGCGAAAGTCCGTTAGTATTGATAAAGATCGACATGCCGCGTGATTTCATATCAAGCATCCGCGTGCGGAAATCTGGCGCCAGAAGTGGCTCACCGTAAAGACATGGGCTAACCAAAGGCTTTGCGTCCATCAATTCATCCAGAAGCTTTCGACTTGCCTCCAGATTCATGACGCCCTTGGCGTTTTCAACTACTTCATCATCCTGTCCCCAAACAGGACACATCCCGCATCGCAGGTTACATTTTGTGGCCAGATCAAGGATCAGTCGAGGCGGCAATTCCGGAACCGGCAGGGGACGCCAGTCTATTGTGGGATCGATCCAGCTGAAATCAGCGTTTTGCTTGCTCATAAGTTCCAACCCCTAAGAACTGGTAACAGGACAGTTCTGTCCGACGGTTCGCGGCTATATTCCCATTAGTAGAGCCGCAAGGGTTATCAGTTTATTAAAACCCGACTAACGCTACATCATTTTGGCACGCTGCCCCGGTTTGGCGACACAGGCAAGCCTGTCTTCTGTAAGTCTCTGCATAACAAGCCTATTCATCGCTCCGGCTGAAAAAGACCGGCTGAATACCCCATCAATTTCAGCATAACGTACCTGCCCTAGCTGGCCTAATTCTTCTTCGAACTGCCAGAAATTTCGCAATAGGCGTTTTGTCCTGCGCGTGCGCAGGGGAATGCGGCTGCCATCGCGCCGGATACCGGTATATTCCTCAATCTCGGCTTCCAGATAGATTTCGGGTGCCAACTCGCCTTCTGCTTGGTGAACCAGCGTGCAGCTGTCCATTTCAACCCCAAGCAGAAGAATGCGGCCATCTGCGTCAGCCAGACGGGCATGGGGGCTATTTCGCCCAACCGGCACCTGATCCAGATGATGCGCGCCTAGAATATGCGACGACAACGCGCCAATCCCGGAAACCGAATGGGTGGGGTGCAAACTGCGGGCGGTTGCAAATGACAGTCGAAAAACCTCAGTCAAAGCGCCGGTAATCGAGGGGGTAACAAGCTCGTCAAAAATCGGAAAATCCCGATTTACCGAACGCCATGACATCGCAGGCATCAATAATGTGCCACCCCCAATATGCGCCAGCACCCCCTCGATAAACGCTTCTGCCTTCCAGCCCTGACGTGAGAGATTTTTAAATGCACTATGGACCAGAATGATCGAACCCTCTCCGATTAGGTGTGAGTCCAGAAACGTCCTGATCTTTATGTCGCAACTCATTCCCGCCTTCCGCCATTGGGAACACCCAGCACACGTTCCAGTTTGACCAGCGCGTTGACCACATCTGCCGCTTCCTGATCGCCATAATTTTCATTCAGATAAAGAACAAAACTCAGATCGCGCGCGGTACGGGCATTGGGCGTTGAAAAGTCATCGGCCAGATACGGTCGCAGCCAGGACCAGTCGGCTGCAAGATACGCATAATGGGGGTTCAGGTCGACCCCTTCGGCTCGAAGGATCCGAGCAAACTCGGTCTTTGATACAACCAGCTGTGTCTCGTCCACAAAGACCGGCATTACAAACGGCGAGTCCCCCGGACTATAGCCATAGGGCCGGACAATTCCGCAATGTTCCGCAATGCCTGCTGTCACCTCTGCAATAAAGGCCAGCCGTGATGAAATTGTAGTGGGCAGTCGACTGAGCGATGCCAGTCCGATACCACAGGAAATTTCGTCGGTGTGATGGTTCAAGGCCGGAAATAGAAAACCATCTGGGTTACGATCATCAAACCCATCAATCCAGCGCGGCTTTCCGCGATCTGCATGTGCCAGTGCATTACGAAACAACGTCAGATCCCGGCTATAAACAATTCCGCCGGCACCACCTGAAATATGGGCCTTGCGATACATGGTGGAAAAAGCGGCAATGTCGCCAAAAGTTCCAATCAGCCCACCACGTTTTGCTCTGGCGCCATGAGACTGGCTGCAATCTTCAAGCACCCTTATCCCACGGTTGTGAAGTTCAGATACAATCGCTGCAATGTTGCCAACCGCCTGCCCAATTGAATGCACCAGAACCAGACAGGACACATCCGGACCCACCCGGGACAATACCTGTTCAATATCCACATTGTATGAACCCGGTCGGGAATCAACAAGTTTCGGCACCAGGCCATTAAGAATAATGGCACTAAGCGTACCCGGATCGGTAATTGGCGATACCAGCACCTCCGAACCCTTAGGCAGATTCAATGCCGCAAGGGCAACAAATATCGCCGACGTACCGGTCGAAACAGCATCTGCATATCCCCCGCCATGTATATTAACAAAGGCATCCGTGTATAATTTTTCAAAATGACCTTGATAACCT
>CAISDR010000510.1 GCA_903884125.1 uncultured bacterium | reverse complement strand
CTGAAACAGGCCGCCGAAATCGGTGCCGATATCGCGACCATCCCGCCCGCCGTGTTGCGCCAGGTGGTCAAACACCCGCTGACCGATGCAGGCCTTGCCACCTTCCTGGCCGATTGGGCCAGGACGGGTCAGACGATTTTGTAAACCGATCCTACAGATACGTCTTTAGCCAGTTGGCCACTTCGTTCATGTGCAACCTGCTGTCCTCGCCGCGCAGGACCCAGTGACCGGTGTCGGGGAATACGATCAGGCGGGCCGGGATTTTGCGGCGTTCGAGGATTTTGAACAGCGTCAGGCTTTCGCCCAGCGGAACGCGGAAATCATTTTCGCCCTGGGTGATCAGGGTCGGGGTTTTGAATTTGCCTGCATAGCGGATCGGGCTTTGCACATTCCACTGACCACCTTTTTCCCAAATGGGCGCGCCCATGCGCAATTCTCGGTCGATGCCACCGTCATTGGTGCCATATTGGCTTTCGTTATTGATCGCACCGGCATGGGATACCAGGCATTTGAACTGGTCAGTATGGCCGTTAAACCAGTTCATCAGATAGCCGCCATAGCTGGCGCCGATAGCCGCCTGTCGCGTGCCGTCGATATAGGGAAAACGGCGGATGGCTTCACTGGCTGCTTCCATAATTTCCTTGGCCGGACCATCCAGCACGTCGCGTTCAACGGCCTCGGCAAAGGCTGTGCCAAAGCCGGTTGATCCGGCGTAATTGGTTTCCAAAATCACATAACCCGGTGCTGCCAAAAGATGCGAATTCCAGCGGGTCGAAAAATTGTCAGTTGAAAGCGAGGCTGGTCCGCCATGGGGGAATAACACCAGCGGATAATGTCCCTTGGGGTCAAAATTTGCAGGCAGGAACATGATCGAATGAACATTCCTGCCATCCTTGGCCTTGAACCAAAAATGCACCGGTGCGGGTGTATCCAGTTCTTTCAGCTTGTCGTCATTGAAATGGGTGACCGCTACATGGGGTTCATTATTGCCGATGATCCGCACCAGTTCCGGCGCGCGGATCGCCGTCTGAAACAGGGCTAGGGTACCCGCGGCACTGTCTTCGGCCGACCCATAACTGCCTGAATTGATCGCTACGATGGGTGACGACGGCCCGCCACTGGTGGAAACCCTGAACACCTGGGCAAAACCATTGTCTTCAGTATCAAATAAAATCGATGCGCCGTCCCGTGTTAGTGAAAAACCCATGACCGGGCGATCAAATCCGGCAGTCAACACTTTGGCACCACGCGCCAGCGGCCAGTCAATCGCGGCCAGTTCGGGCAGTTTGTAAGGTGTATCCGTTTGCAGCGGTACTGTTTCACGGATGGCAAAAATCGTCTCGCCCGATTTTGAAAACTGCGGGTGGGCAAAGCTTGCATCGATATTCGTCAAGCGTCGCGGCTCGCCACCGGCAAGCGACAGGTGAAACAGCGCGGCTGGCGTGTGCTCATTCATCATCGCGTGTGCATTGGTAACAGCGGCAAAGACAATGCCCTGCCCGTCAGGTGTCCAGATGACATGCAGGTCTTCACCACCACCCAGCGGATTATAAAGACCCCTGAACCCTTTTGCCTTTGCAAATTCGGTGTCTTTCAACAGATCGCGCGGGATGGCACCCGGCGTCAGATCGATAACAAAAGCATGAGTATGCCGCCCATCCAGCCACTGGTTCCAGAAACGAACCGGCATGGCGTCATAAATCCGCGCTTTTGATTTGCGTGCCAATTGTTCAGCTGATTTTTCTTCTTCTGATTCAAACAATATGGCACTGCCGTCGGGCCGCCATTTCGGATTACGGGCACCGTTTGGCAAGGTTGTCAGCCGGACAGGTGTTCCGGCCATGGTCATATCCAGTGTATATATCTGATTGACCTTGTCGCCATCACCTTTGGCAGCAAACGCCAGTTTTGATCCATCAGCTGACCACACCGCGCTGCCGGAAATTTTTACACCTTCACTCAGACGCTTAGGTGGCGCGCTGCCGTCTGTCGGGCTGATCCAGAGTGCGACCACCTCTTTTTCCGGATCATAGTTTGGTTCCGTCACACTAAAGACAGCGCGGCTGCCATCCGGGCTGACGACGGGTCGGCCAGCACGCTGCATAAGCCAGATATCTTCATGGGTCACCGCTCGCGCCATTGCCACCTGGGAAACGGTCAGGGCCAGAAAAGATATGATCAGCGCGATGTAGCGAAACATGGGCAATTCCTGAAAAATTTGCGGGCCGAAAAGCTGTTCTGAAATCTGCCCTGAACCGATAGCCGTTGCACGAAAAAAAACGGCCGGGGTGCTAATCCCCGGCCGCTTATTGAAAAAGGTGTTATGCGCGCTTAGGCAACATCGGCCAGTTTGCGCAGCACGTAAGGCAGAATGCCGCCATTCTTGTAATATTCGACTTCATCAAGCGTATCGATGCGGCACAGCACATCGAATTCCAGACGTGCGCCGTTTGCGCGTGTGACGGTCAGGCTTAAGGTCATGCGCGGCTTGATACCGTTTTCAAGACCCACAATGTCAATCACCTCGTCACCCTTCAGTCCGACCGACTTGCGGTCCATGCCCTGCGGGAATTCCAGCGGCAATAGTCCCATGCCCACCAGGTTTGAGCGATGAATGCGCTCAAAACTTTCGGCGATCACGGCTTTGACACCCAGAAGCTTTGTGCCTTTGGCAGCCCAGTCGCGTGATGATCCGGTGCCATATTCCTTGCCCGCGAAAATCACCAGTGGCGTTTCCTTGGTCGCATAATGCATGGCTGCATCATAGATCGACATTTCAGTACCGCCGGGGAAGGTCTTGGTATTGCCGCCTTCCCGGCCACCCATCATTTCGTTCTTGATACGGATATTGGCAAACGTACCGCGCATCATCACATGATGATTGCCGCGCCGCGCGCCATAGGAATTGAAATCAACCGGCCGCACCTGATGCTCAACCAGATAGGTGCCAGCCGGACCATCTGCCTTGATCGATCCGGCGGGCGAGATGTGATCAGTCGTGATTGAATCGCCGAACAGACCCAGAATGCGCGCACCGCGCACATCTTTGACATCAACCGGTGTGACCGGCATGCCGTCAAAATACGGCGGCTCCGCCACATAGGTTGACGTGTCGGTCCATTTATAAGTAAGACCCTTGGCAACCTTGATCTTGCGCCAGTTGGCATCACCATCAAAGACCGATCCATACTGGGTCTTGAACATGGTTGTCTTGATGGCCTTTTTCAGCATGGCGCTGATTTCAGCGTTCGACGGCCAGATGTCTTTCAGGAACACCGGCTTGCCCGCCTTGTCAGTACCAATGGGATCCTTTGACAGGTTGATCCGCATTGATCCGGCCAATGCATAGGCAACGACCAGGGGCGGCGAGGCCAGATAGTTCGCTTTCACATGTGGATTGACCCGGCCTTCGAAATTGCGGTTCCCCGACAATACGGAACAGGCAACCAGATCGCCTTTGGTGATCGCCTCGGCAATCGGATCGGGCAGGGGACCGGAATTGCCGATGCACGTGGTGCAGCCATAGCCAACGGTATTAAAGCCCAGCTTGTCCAGATCCTTCTGCACGCCAGCGGCATCCAGATAGTCTGATACCACCCGCGATCCCGGTGCCAGCGATGTCTTGACCCAGGGTTTGACTTTCAGACCCTTGGCAACTGCATTGCGTGCCAGCAGGCCTGCGGCCAGCATCACCGATGGATTGGATGTATTGGTGCACGATGTGATGGCGGCAATCGCCACGTCACCATGCGAGATTTTGTAATCAGCGCCGACCACGGCTTCATGGCGGTCGATTTCTTCGCCCTTGTTATATTCCTTGGACAGGGCTTCCAGGAATTTGTCGCGCGCATCTTCCAGACGCACCCGATCCTGTGGACGTTTGGGTCCGGCCAATGACGGTTCGACCGAATCCAGATCCAGCTCCAGCGTGTCGGT
>CAISDR010000509.1 GCA_903884125.1 uncultured bacterium | reverse complement strand
TCGAGCAGCTCTATCCGTTCCCGCACAAGTCCTTGGCCAAGGAAATGGCGCGCTTTCCCAACGCGGACGTCGTCTGGGCACAGGAAGAACCGCGCAATATGGGGGCGTTCAGTTTTGTCGAACCCAATATTGAATGGGTGCTGACACGCGTCGATGCCAAGGTGAAGCGTGCGGCCTATGCGGGACGTCCTGCATCTGCATCAACCGCCACCGGCCTGATGAGCCGCCATCTGGCCGAACAGGCGGCACTGGTTGATGACGCATTGACCATTCGTGCCGGGCGCAAACGCAAATCTCTGGTGGCCGATACGCCGCCTGCATTCTGAAGCAAGGGTTTGATGAAACCCGTCGCGATCTAAAGGAACAGGAATTAATTCCATGAGCACTGCCGATATCAAAGTTCCAGCCCTGGGCGAAAGTGTTGCCGAAGCCACCATTGCGCGCTGGTACAAGCAGGTTGGCGAAGCGGTACAGGTGGATGAAATTCTCTGCGAGCTTGAAACCGACAAGGTCGCGGTTGAAATCCCCTGTCCTGCCAGCGGCAAAATCGATGAATTGCTGTTTAAGGCGGGCGATACCGTGACACCCGGTGCGATCATTGGCCGGGTTGCGGTGGGCGCGGCTGGCACTGCTGCCGCCAAACCGGCGACACCAGCGGCGGCACCAGCGGCGGCCGCTCCGGCGCCGACAGTTGCCTCGACCCCGGTTGCCGGTGCGCCGGTCATGCCATCAGCGGCCAAGATTGCCGCCGATGCCGGTGTTGATTCAGGCAAAGTTTCCGGCACCGGCAAAGACGGGCGCGTGACCAAGGGCGACGTGCTGGCCGTAATTGAAAATCACAGTGCGGCACCTGTTGCAGCCGCTGCGCCTTCGGCACCGCGTGAGCTGGGTGCGCGTGAAGAACGTGTGCGGATGACGCGCCTGCGCCAGACCATTGCCCGTCGTCTGAAAGATGCGCAGAACACAGCTGCCATGTTGACGACCTTTAATGAAATCGACATGACCGCCGCGATGGCGGTGCGCCAGCATTACAAAGACCTGTTTGAAAAAAAGCATGGCGTGAAGCTGGGCTTCATGTCGATGTTTGCCAAAGCCTGCGTGATGGCGCTGAAGGAAATTCCGGCGGTCAATGGCGAAATTGATGGCGCGGACATCATCTACAAAGACCATTACGATATCGGCATTGCCGTTGGCACTGAACAGGGTCTCGTTGTGCCCGTGGTGCGCGATGCCGACCACAAGGGTTTCGCGGATATCGAAAAGGAAATTGCCCAGTTGGGCAAGCGTGCGCGCGAAGGCAAGCTAAAGATCGAAGAATTGCAGGGCGGCACCTTCACGATCACAAATGGCGGCATTTACGGGTCACTGATGTCAACGCCGATCCTGAACCCGCCGCAATCGGGCATTATCGGCCTGCATAAAATTCAGGACCGGCCGATTGCGATGGGCGGGCAGGTCGTTATCCGTCCCATGATGTATGTGGCGCTGTCATATGATCACCGCATGGTTGATGGCCGCGAGGCTGTGACCTTCCTGGTGCGTGTCAAGGAATGCATGGAGGATCCGCAGCGGATCCTGTTCGACATCTAAGGATTTTCCCATGTCGCAAGACTATGATCTGGTCATTATCGGCGGTGGACCCGGCGGCTATATTGCTGCGATCAAGGCGGCCCAACTGGGTCTGAAAACAGCGTGTGTGGAAAAGCGCGGCACCCTGGGGGGCACCTGTCTCAATGTGGGCTGTATCCCGTCCAAAGCTCTGCTGCATGCATCCGAAGTCTATGAAGATGCCAGCCATAATATGGCGGCACTTGGCGTCAATGTAACAGGCGTCGCCCTGGATCTTGATGTGATGATGGCGCACAAATCTAAAACCGTAACCGACCTGACCAAGGGGATTGAGTTCTTATTCAAAAAGAACAAGGTCGATTACATTCTGGGCACGGGCAAGATTACCGGTGTGAATGCGGTTGAAGTCACGCTGAACGCGGGCGGTGCACAGACCCTTGCGGCCAAAAATATTCTGATTGCCACCGGGTCCGATGTGATCGGATTACCGGGCATTAAAATTGATGAAGAACGCATCGTATCATCCACCGGTGCCCTGAGCCTGAAGCAGGTGCCAAAGCATCTGGCGATTATCGGCGGTGGGGTCATCGGTCTGGAACTCGGTTCGGTCTGGGGCAGGCTGGGGGCGAAAGTCACCGTGATCGAATTCCTGGATCGCATCACACCGGGCATGGACAATGAAGTGTCCAAGCAGTTCCAAAAGGTGCTGACCAAACAGGGCTTCGCATTCAAACTTTCCAGCAAGGTGACGGGCGCCACGCTTGGTAAATCAGATGTCAGCCTGACGATTGAACCCGCAGCCGGTGGTGCCGCCGAAACCCTGAACGCTGATGTGGTGCTGGTTGCCATCGGGCGCAAGCCTTATACAACCGGCCTTGGCCTTGATGCTGTGCAGGTGAAACTGGATGCCAAGGGCCGCGTTGAAACCGATAAGCATTTCCGCACCAATGTACCCAATATCTATGCCATTGGTGACGTGATTGCTGGCCCCATGCTGGCGCACAAGGCTGAAGACGAAGGTGTGGCGGTTGCAGAAATTATCGCCGGTCAGCACGGCCACATGAATTACGACGCGATCCCAAGTGTGGTTTACACCTGGCCGGAAATTGCCAGCGTGGGCAAGACCGAAGAGGAATTAAAAGCGTCGGGCCAAACCTATAAAATCGGCAAGTTCCCGTTCAGCGCCAATTCCCGCGCCAAGGCCAATCACGACACTGAAGGGTTTGTGAAAATCCTGTCGGATGCCAAAACCGACCGCGTACTGGGCTGTCATATCATTGGCCCGGATGCGGGCACGCTGATCGCCGAAGTGGTGCTGGCGATTGAATTTGGTGCCAGCGCAGAAGACATCGCGCGCACCTGTCATGCGCATCCCACTTTAAATGAATCCGTACGTGATGCGGCACTGGCGGCATCGGTCGGCGCCATTCGGATGTAATCTCTGCCGTCAGGCAGATTTTACTTCAGCACCGGGTGCAATCTGCCCACCAGTGATGACGCGGCAGCAAACACCACCGCGCCATTCAGGGGTCAGGGCCGCGCGCAAACCCGCCCGCGCTTTTTCCATCCGCGCGCATGGTTCGGTTTCCTCTGTTACTTCCAGCACCACATCGCCAATTGAAAACCGCGCCCCGATCCGGCGCGGCAGGGCCATGTTTTCAACCAGCAGATTGGCCCGACGCGTGGTCCATGGAAGGCCGGAGCAACCAATGGACTCCACAGCCGCACGCCAGTCTTCGATTGCCAGTACGGTAATCTGGCGCCGTTTGGAACTGCCGCGAAAATCCCCGGCAATGCCGAATTCAATACTGATATCGGCGGTTGGAATTTCCTCCATGGGCGCGTGGCTTTTTGCCTTGCGCGCAATCGCCAGCAGTCGTCCGTTCATGATGGTCCTTTCAGTGGCAGCCCAGTTGACAGGTATTCGTCTGCCTATATCCGAAGTGAACAGATTACAGACTGATCACATCCCGGTCGAGATTGATCAGACAGCAAATAAATACCTGACACAGTATCCGAAGATTTCGCACTGATCTTTAACACGGTCAAGGGACTCGTTATTCTGACCGGCTGCGGACATGCCGGCGTCATCAATATAGCAAAATACGCCTGAGCGAAGGTCCGTCTTGCCCCATTAGAGGCGGTAATTGGTGGATTGCATTTATTCAATGCATCGGATGAAACGATTACGTGGACCGCAGGAAAGTTAAAGGCAATGGAACTGAAACATTTGCCCGGTGCCCATTGCACGGGGATCGAAGCCACGTACAAACTGCGCACCCAAACCGGGCTTGACCGCAAGACGGCAACGGTGAGCGCGATCGGCTCTTACCATGACCTTGATGCGGGTATTCATCCCGGAAAACTGGCCGGATAGCGCCTGCGGCAAGTGAACTGTCCTTACCTTGTGCGGGGGATAATTTGCATTGATCGTCTGGGCTGTAAGTAACTCCAAGGCGATATTCGTGGGGCAGGCCAGCCTGTCAGGATTGGGTGCATGTTTGTACTGACCCGACAGGCTCGTTTCTTCCTCAATTCACCCGTCGCCCTAAATCGGCCCAATACGGATCGCGCAATGTGCGGCGCAAAATCTTGCCCGACGAATTGCGCGGCAGCGCGTCAATGATGTCGAGCGACTTTGGCAGTTTGTAACTTGCGATACGAGCCCGCGCCCAGCTGCGCAATTCCTCGATGTCCAGTTCT
>CAISDR010000508.1 GCA_903884125.1 uncultured bacterium | reverse complement strand
CGATCTGACAGTTAAGGATCTTTTCAAGATTGATTGGATTGTCCACATTTTCACTGCGATGGGCCGTTACCAGGACATATTTTCCCGGTCCGACCCCTAACCGATCCAGAACATCTGACGCATCGATTTTTGGCATAAAAGCCCGAATAACCTCAAAAGTTGGATTGCCGGTCACTACCGCACGTGTCGGATGAATCCCTTCGCGCAAAAGATTCTCGCGGTGATAGCGATGGAAGGGCAGATTAACATCGCTCATATGATCGATAAGAATACGGTTGCGCTGTTCTGGCATCCGTTTGTCATAGGCACGAAGCCCTGCTTCCATATGAAAAATCTTGATCCCGCGATAAGAGGCAGGCATTACTGACAGCGCGGAATAGGTATCGCCAAGTACCAATAACGCATCTGGCCTTTCTTTTTCGAAAAGGGCGTCGCACTTCTGAACGACATCAGCGACCTCGCGACCATAACTTGACGTATCAATACCAAGCTCAATGTCCGGCGCACGCAGTTCCAGATCCGCAAAAAAGAAATCCTTAAGTTCCTTTGAGAAGTTCTGCCCCGTGTGAACCATCAGATGTTCAAAGCCATAGTTGTCCAGCGCCTTCAGCGTAGACCACATCTTGATCATTTCGGGTCGTGTCCCAAAGACCGACATCACCTTCATTCTGCTACTCCTGAAATCGTGGCGTCCTGGCAGGATGCGTCGTCAATACGTCGTTTGGGCATCGACCACACCGGGGAAATTCGCTTATCATATTGATAATATTTAATATTATCAAGTTAATGGGATTGTGATTCACATCTCCTGCTGTTTCCACAGATGATATAGGCCCAGTTCATCCCATTCGATATCATAATTATCGACAATTTCACGATCTGGAAGGATTTGGTGGTAAAAATCACCAACGCACCAAATAGTTCAATGCGCCAGGTGGCTTGGAGGCAATTCCCGACCAAGTTCTAGCAGCATTTCATCCCAGCCTGGTGTAACAAGCCCTATGATATCGGCCAGTTTTCGGCCATCCAGTCGGCGGTCAATGCGCGGGTCCGCTACCGGTGAGATTTTTAGATCAAGTCCCAGGGCCAGGTTCAGTTTTTCCAATAAATCGCATTTTGAAATTTCAGGGCCTGCCAGATGCCAGATGCCATCAAGAGCAGGAAAGTCGTGCGCCAGTACTCCGATCAGCCTTGCAAGGGTTGGCGCAGCAAGGGCGGTGGTCCATGCATTACTATGCCCGTTGACCGCTTTGCCCCTGTTTGCAATAGCCCATTCAAGGAATCCGCTGCCGGCGTCCAGCTCGCGCCCAATAACTGAAAGTCGGAGAGTAAGAATGCGCGTGCCTGACACTTCGCCGGCCAATTTGCTTTTGCCATACAAATCCTGCGGGTCCGGTATTGCAGATTCAGCGTAAGGACCGTGTTTACCAGAAAACACACCATCGGAACTGATGTGGATCATGCGAATATTGCGCAGCGTGCATTGTTCCGCCAGGAAATGGGGCAATCGACTATTCAGCAGCCAGGTCTGTGCTTCATCTGCCAAGATCGCGCCGCGTGCACCTATGCAGTTGATCACAAGATCCGGTGCGGTCTGTTCGATGGCTGCGATGCAGGTCTCCAGGTTCTCTGCCGCCACGTCGTCCAGTACCGAGACGCCCTTAAGTATGTCTCTATTCTGTGGCGATTTGCGCCGAATTGTGGCCGTTACTTCGTGCCCCAGGTCACGAAGCTTGCACACCACCTGATGGCCCAGTAGCCCGGTGCTTCCGAAAACCAGAATGCGCAGTTTCGCAAAGTTCACAATGGTATCTTTTCGGCTGCTTCCTGCATCAGGGATAGCAGTTTGAATGCCCGATGTTTCCAGGTGTGATGCGTTAGAAATCTTTCATTGGCTCGCATCGCCAGATGTTGCAATTGATCCGAATTTCTAAGCGCCTGGCAAAGCGTATGATCAATTGATTCCGGCTCCAGGTAAATGATCGGCTCGTCCGGTGCCGGATCTTCGGCATTTGCCAGAAACCCTTTTCCATAGGTGCCAACCGGCACGCCAGCAGCCATCCCATAGAAAATTCGTTCGTGGGATTTGAAATATGGTGCCGACATATTGAGCAGGATTTTGGATCGCCGCACCAGCGTCATCACTTTTTCCTGTGACATTGGTGGCAGAATGCGGTGATGACTGGCAGCATATCGATCCCAGCCGGACCCGACGAAAGTGATGGGCGCATGTGTTACCCGCGACACCAGATCAAAACGCGCCTGACACCGCAAATAATTATCAAAATGATCCAGATATTCAAACAAATACATCAGCGGGAAATCGCCGCCATGGGCCTGATGAGCCGCCGCATAAACATGCGGCAATGGTATCACCTCGGTCTTGTTAGGTTCACCGTTCCAGGCATCCAGGATGTCTTCCATGATCTTCGGGCCAAGACCTGGAAGTGACCGCCAGTTCTGACGCAGTTCTGCCGGGTCAAATCGCAAATGCCCGGGAAAAATAATGTCGATATCGCGATCGCGCCAGTCGAGGCTCACGTCCGGTACTGCGGCATGCGCCAGTAGCCCAAGTGCAGCGGGGCGTTGAAAGAACGTTTGCGCTCCGGCAAGCATGGATTCGGTGAAACTAGTGTATAGCGTGCCAAGTGGAAAATCGATAATCGTTGAGTAATCCCAGTCATACGAAATGTGGACATTTCTGATTTTCGATTTCTCGGCAAAGGCCTGTGCCTGGGATACACCCATTATTGGAAAAAAAGTCTTCTCGAAGCTACCGGCATGGGCAACGGAAATCCAATGTTCAACCCGCCCTTGTTCTGCGGCCGCCAGTGCATTTGTCAACGAGGCTTTGTCATCAATATCAACCAGCTGTACTGGCACATATTTAGCCAATTCAATCGCCAGGCGCTCAATATAGAAGGTAATGGCAAGATCAGTAGATTTGCCCCACCCCATTACGGTAATTCGCTCACCTATTTTCGTCATCGAATCCACCCCAATTTGTTCAATGATATAGCTGAGGAATTGAAAATCGTCGCTAACAAATGCGTCACTAAACTTGCCCATGTGCACCAGCGGACAAAATAATAATATTTGGGATGGGCATATTTTCCGGAAAAATTTTAAGCCAAAATCGATAAGGGTAAGTTAAAGTGAATTCTGGCTGGGATTTTTCGATATCACCTGTCTCTGAATTAGGTTTTAGCACGTGAAAATTTTTCAAACTTGGGCATTTGGAGGCTAAATTGGTAAGTCTTGGCCAGATTTGGAATCACAAACAGACATTTCAGTATTATGCCAGTAATTGATGTGTCGCTCGCTACAGTCGTTTCGGCACCCAGTGATGCCGCAGCCTGGTTCCGTTTTGGCTGGGATGCCCAGAACGCCCCTGCGCCCAAGGTTGCCATTGCTGCGTATCGACGGTCCATTGTGCTTCATCCGAACTTCTTCGAAGCGCATGCCAATCTAGGTTCAGTATTACGGGATACTGACTGTTTTTCAGAGGCTGCGGCCGCAATTGCTAAAGCTGTTGTTCTGAAACCTGAGCATCTTCAGGCCATAGTCGCCCTGGGCCTTGGACTTCATGATGCCAGTTACTTCGATCATGCGCTTCGGGTCTATGAATGGTCTGCCCACCTCGTACCTAATCTACCGATGGTTGACTGGTTTAAAAGCATTACCTTCTTGACCAAGGGTGAGTTTATTCGCGGCTGGTCGGGCTATGAGGCGCGCTGGCAATACCAGACCATCAATCCCCATCGTGAAGAACTTCAACCCTGGACACCCGATAGCAGGCACGGTGCCAGGGTACTGATCCATTGTGAACAAGGCGCAGGCGATTCATTTCAATTCGCCAGATACCTGAAATATCTAAAGGAAAAATTTGCACTGACAATATTTCTGGAATGCTCTGTCAGTCTGGCACCGGTTATGGCAAATGTTCCAGGTGTGGATCAGATCGTGATGACGGGGACAAAGGTTCCTGATTGTGACTATCAGGTGCCGTTGATGAGCTTAGCCCGTTTTCTTTGGTCCGACATCGGCAGCTATGCACAGTCAGTCCCATACTTGCCAGCACCTTGTCAAAAGCGTGTGAATTCTGTGCGGCCGGTTGTCGGACTGGTCTGGCGCGGCAACAAGGAACACAAAAATGATCACCGACGGTCAATAAATGCGGAATTGTTCGCGCGTATTACACGCGAATTTCCTCAGTATGATTTTGTCAGCCTCCAGAAAGATGCAACGGCTGAGGAAATTGCGGCGCTTGGAAAAGAGCTGCTTGGTCACTTTGACTATGGCAATGCACTGACTGATTTTGCCGTCACCGCAGAAATCATTTGCAATGTGGATCTGTTGATCAGTGTGGATACATCCGTTGCCCATCTGGCGGGGGCACTTGGGCGACCGGTTTTTGTGCTGATCCCCTATCCACCGGATTGGCGATGGATGCATGATCGAAACGATTCGATCTGGTATCCCACCATGCGTCTGTTCCGCCGCACTCCGAACAATAGTTGGCATCAGATTATTGACCAGCTCGTTATGGCTTTAGATGCAGGAATACCGGCGCCATAATTATCCAAACGCACCAGGCCGCCTTGGTATTTCAATGTCGCGGTGAATATAAGCGCTCATCACCAGGCCGAATGAAATCAAGAGGGACATCATTGACGTTCCGCCATACGATATAAATGGCAAAGGCTCGCCTACTACCGGGACCAGTCCCATCACCATGGCGATGTTGATGAACAAATACAGAAAATACATCAGGGCGATGCCAAGCACCAACAGTCGCCCGAACTGATGCCGGATCTGCAGTGCCAGCACATACATCATCATCAAGGTCAGGAAATACAGACACAAAAGGCCAAGTCCGCCCATCAACCCCCATTCCTCGCCCAGCACGGTAAAGATAAAATCAGTCTGCTTTTCCGGCAGGAAATCCAGCTGGCTCTGCGTGCCTTGCATGAAACCCTTGCCGAACATGCCACCGGAACCAAGTGCAATCTTGGACTGCAATATATGATAACCCGCCCCCAATGGATCGCGGCCAGGATCAAGGAATGTCAGTACCCGGTCGCGCTGATAATCGCGCAGCAATGACCAGGCCGGAATAAGCGCCAGCAATCCCAATGCGCCGCCGCTCAGAAAATAAATCCATGATGCACCGGCAACGAATAATGTGCCTGCGCCGCCGACAAACATCAGCATGGCCGTGCCAAGGTCAGGCTGACGCACAACGAAAAATGTAGGCACGACAATCATCAGAATCGGAATGATAAGTACCAGCGGGCGTGAAATATCCTGCGGCGTCAGGCCATGGCAGAACCGGGCCAGTGCCAGCACCAGGCCGATTTTCATCAGTTCGGCGGGCTGTAATTGAAACAGTCCCAGATTGATCCAGCGCTGCGCGCCCATACCGATTGTGCCAGCCATCTCCACAGCGACCACCAGCACAAAGGCAAACAGGTAGAATGGATAGGAAATGGAAAGCCAGACGCGCACATCCACAATAGCCACAATGAAAAACAGGCTCAGCCCGATAAAAAATCGCGCAATCTGGCGTCCGGCCCAGGGTTCAAGGCTACCGCCTGCGACCGAATACAGCATGACAAAGCCGACGAGACAGGTGGCGATGATCAGGAACAGCAGAGTCCATGACATGTCCCCCAGCTTCTGAAGGATGGATCTGGACTGCCGATCCGAATAAAAGCCGAAGTCGATCATGCGCGCCCCGTTTCGCGGGTTTTGGCACCTTTGGGTGTTTCATAGGCCGCCAGTCGTGCCGGATCGCGCAACATCGCCTGGCGCAAAATATCACCACCAATGGGACCAGCCACGGCTGATCCCTTCATCCCATGTTCAACCACAACAGCTACAGCATAGCGTGGTGCGTCATGAGGTGCCCAGCAGATGAACAATGCGTTGTTGCGTAATTGCCAGGGCAGTTCTTCCTGTGTTCGCTTGTCGCCGTCCTTTAATCGTTTTACCTGGGCCGTGCCGGTTTTCGCGCACAGCTTAATGCCTGGGATATCGAGTTTCACCCGCAGGGCTGTGCCGCCCGGTTCGTTTGCAACGGCATAGGCACCAGCCTGTACTTCTGCAATCGAACTTCGTGCGATGCCAAGATCCGGCGCATCTTCATAAGGAACAGGCTGACCACCAATGGATCGCACCAGCCTCGGACTTATCGCCTTGACCCCATTGGCAACACGTGCGGCCATGGTCGCCAATTGCAGCGGTGTGGCCAGTACAAATCCCTGACCAATTCCGGCATTAAGCAGATCACCCTGGGTCACCGGGGCATTATGTGCTGCTTTTTTCCATGCACGCGTTGGCAATATGCCAGCCTTTTCGTCGGACAACCCAACGTTCAGTGGCGCACCAAATCCCAGTCGTTGCGACATCTCTGCCATACGGTCCATGCCGATCCGCAAGGCTGCTTCATAAAAATATACATCGCACGATCCTTTCAGCGCATCATGCAGGTCCACCGTGCCATGCCCGTTCTTCTGCCAGCAGTGAAAGGTGACATTCCCCATCTGCTTTTTGCCAGAGCAGAAAACGCGGAAATTTGTATCAATGGCTCCGCTTTCCAATCCGGCAAGCGCCACACTCAGCTTATAGGTCGATCCCGGTGCATATAATCCGGCAATGCATTTATTGGTCAGCGGCTTGTGGTCATTGCGCAGATAGGTGTTCCACTGGGCATTGGTCAGGCCGACGTTGAATGTGTTGGGATCAAATGCCGGTGTTGATACCATCGCCAGCAGATCACCGTTTTGCACATCGATCACAATGGCAGATGCGCTTTCCCCGCCCAGACGTTCAAAGGCGTATTTCTGCAATTCCATGTCCAGTGTCAAAACGACTTCCGCGCCAAGATCGCCATCCTGTCGGGCAAGCTCGCGGATTGAACGGCCGAAAGCATCAACTTCAACCCGGCTGTTGCCCGCTTTGCCGCGCAGTTTCAGATCATAAGTTTTTTCAAGCCCGGATTTGCCAATGCGAAATCCGGGTAATTGCAGTAGAGGATCGCCTTCGGTCTGTCCTTCGGGAACCGGTGCCACATAGCCAATTGTATGAGCCGTGATTTCGCTGAATGGATAATGCCGTGTTTCACCAATCTCGGGCTGGACGCCAGACAGGTCCGGCATGTTCAGATTGACGGATGAAAACTGCCCCCAGGATAGATTTTCTGCGACCGATACCGGAATATATCCACGTGTACGTCGAATTTCGCGTAACAGTCTGGCGCGTGTTGTCTCGCCCAATGGCACCAGCTTTGCCAGTCCGTCCAGTGTTGCGGTTACATCATCCGACTGTTCCGGGATCAGCACCACCCGAAGATTCTGTTTGTTGGTTGCCAGTTCGACACCAAACCGGTCACGGATCAGCCCGCGCGGCGGCGCCAGCAGTCGGATGTTGATCCGGTTTTGTTCGGCCAGCATCTGATATTGCGCACCGTCAATCACCTGCAGGTAATACATGCGCCCGGCCAGTACGACAAAAAGCGCAGCCTTCATCCCCCCTAAGGTGACAGCCCTGCGGGTTAAGGCCTTTGTACGTTCAATATCGCGGGAATCCATGATCTATATCTCGCGTGGTAACAGGCGGTGCACCTGCGACAGCACCGAAGCAACGGGCGGATATAGCACAATGGTCAGAAAGGCTTGCACCGCACTTGGGCCAATCGGGACCAACCGGGTGTAGAATACGCAAACAATGATCCAGGCGAAGGTCGAAGCCATGATGGCCAGAACTGAAAATCCAAACCAGGTCAGTGCAAAAGCCTGACCGGCAAGCAGACGCCGCTGCGAGATCACGAAATAATGGCCGGAAAGAAAGACCATGGCCGATAGGCCCATGGGCGCACCGGACAGTGAATCCTGAAACAGTCCGATCAGGAAAATAAAAGGGGCGGCCATCAGATCCGGACGCGCCAGTGTCCAGTAATAAATCGACATCAGGGTGAACACCGGCATGACGACATTCAGGCTCGGCAGGCCGATGGGAAGCACTGTCAGTAATACGGAAAGGACCACGGAAATTGTGGGCAGAAAACTGCGCCACATGCGATCAAGCCGCGCCAGAATATTCGGAGTCATGGCAATCACGCGATTATCCTGACAATATGAATATCGTTCTGGCTCATTCGGGACGGTCCGGCGGATCGGTTTCGTTTTCCTCGGTGGCGGTGCTGGTCGGCGTTGGCGCAGGATCGGCCACCGATGTTGGCGGGGCGGCGCTGCGGGCATTTGCGCCGGGCTGCAAAGTTTTAGGTGCCGCTGCCAGATCGCGAAGCACAATCGGTGCCACAGGCGATGACATTCCGGCATTGCCGAGTGGTGCCGCAGCCAACGGCGTTCCAGAACCTGGCGGCGCAATAACCATTGGACCTGTATCATCAATGTTCAATTGCATCTGGAAGCGCAGGACCCGAACAAAATCCAGCTTTTTCAAATCCACAAAAAGCTGGATGCGCGGAATTCTTCCGTCCATGGATTTAACCACACCAACTGGCAGGCCTGCGGGGAACATGCCGCCATCACCAGATGTGACAATCCGATCACCCGGATTAACGGCGGCCGATGATGGCAGGAAATCGAGTTTCGGGTGCGGGCTGTTGTCACCGATCAGCATGGAACGCAGTTTGGTGCCCTGAATGATGACCGGCACCCGACTGTTGAGGTCTGTGAGCAACAAAACACGCGAAGCGCGCGCACCCACACCAACGATGCGACCGACAATGCCATCACCGGTGGCAATCGCCTGACCGCGCTGGATGCCATCTTTTTCTCCCGCACTGATGAGTATGGTTCTGACAAATGGACCACCGGCATCCGCAACGACGCGGGCCGTGACAAAAGTTGTCTGCGGATCGGGGGAAAGCCCGGTCAGCTGGCGCAGGCTTTTATTTTCCTCAACCAGGTTTCTTGCCAGCGCCTGCCAGGCATTTAGCCGTTCGACTTCTTCTTTCAGGCGCAGATTTTCCGCGCGCAGATCCATGTGACTGTCGATCTCGTCCACAAGCTGGCGGGTTGTATCTATTGGCCGCGCCAGCACATCAAGGACGGGGGCCATGGTATCGATCATGGCGGTGCGCACGCGTTCGACCGCGGCGGGTTCAAACCGACCCAGGACCAGAACAAAACTTGCAAGCAGCAGCAAAAAGACAAAGGTGGTTGCCGGGCCGATCGCCTTTATAGCGTCGGTCAATCGGATTACACCCGATTGGGGCCGCTGTTTACGCACCTGTTTGTCCCCTCAAGGATCACATGAACGCCCAAAAACAAAAACCAGGG
>CAISDR010000507.1 GCA_903884125.1 uncultured bacterium | reverse complement strand
CTGCAATATCTGCCGCCGTCAAGCCTTTCGCAGGATGCCTCAGGCATGGGATCACAGGCGGGCGACTGGTTGTTTCGCCCGACGCCCGAAGACGGCACCGAAGAAGCCGTCGCCTGGACACGCGCCATGGCGCTAATCGGTACCGTTGGCGATGATGAACTGACCGATCCGAACCTGTCATCTGAACAATTGCTCTATCGTCTGTTTCACGAAGACGGGGTGCGGGTTTATCAGGCCACCAACGTCACCTTCGCCTGCCGCTGCGGCCCTGAACGCGTGCGTAACGTGCTGAGCGGCTTTGCCCCCGAAGAACTTTCCGACATGCTGATCGACGGCAAAATCGAAGTGACCTGCGAATTCTGCTCGTCAAGATATCTGTTCTCGCCGGATGAGCTGGAGCCTTCTGCCTAGATCAAACCGTGCCTATCCGGTTGCAACAGCCACCAACTATATCTAGTGGCCAATGTTAGACCTGCGACCGATGTTTTGAGTCCGCGTCTGACCCGTAGCTGACGTCGACTAGGCCCGCTCTTGGCGCGCTAGGCAAGGTTTGAGAAATAACAACGGAATGGCTTGCCAAAACATTCTCAAGCCCTGTCTGCTATTTTTGGTAAGTGTCTCTCGTGTCGGTCACAGCACTGTGCAAGCCATAAATATGCCTCGCCCGCAGGCGAGGATCGGTTTCACTCGATAACACATTGTAACCTATGTAACATTCAGTTTCGATTTTCCTGTGTACGGTGCGTAAAGAGGCAAGAAAATTGACGCAAGTGAATTGCGCGAAATTGTCGCGGGGAGACTGCCATGGGAAGCACGGACCAGTTTCTAATAGTCGGCGCGCGTGGATTTATCGGCGCTTGGATTTGTAGGCTTCTGGTTGAAGAAGGCGTGGGGGTAACTGCCCTTGACGCGGCGCCCGACCCCCGAAGCGCCAATGCGGTGCTAAGTGAAGAACATCTCAAGTCAATCCGCTTCGTCGTTGCCGACGCACGCAATGCCGAAGACATTGATGCGGCGATTGGATCTCAGATATCCCATGTCGTATACCTTGCCGGTCTGCTGCGCCCAGCCAGCGAAAACAACCCACTATTGTCAGCCCAGGTCAGTATTTGTGGTTTGATCAACGTTCTGGATGCTGCAGTCCGGCGCAAAGGTTCGCTGAAGATCGCCTATGCAAGTACCGGCGCGATTTACGGCCCCGGTTCACAATATCCCGGCAAACAGGTGACCGCAGCGTCGCTGCCCATTCACACTGCACATTACGGATTTCATCGGTATGTGATGGAACAGACGGCCGATCTCTATTTCCGTCAACATAATTTGCCAAGTATTGGTCTTAGACCATGGGTCGTTTATGGAGCTGGTCGATTCAACGGGCATACGGCTCAGCCTTCAATTGCAATGTTGGCAGCAGCAGCGAATTCGCCATTCAAGATTGCGTATGGCGGGCGCAGTATTTTCCATCATGTACGAGATGTTGCAGCAGGATTTATTCGCGGAGTTCGGGCACCATTATCAATAGCTCTGGCGGCAAACATTCCGGGTGAATCCGTCAGCATTGGAGAGCTGATCGAAATGATTTACGCCCATGCACCTAATGCCGTTGGAAAACTTTCCTATGATATGCGCGAACCGGATGCTGTTGAGTTTCTGGATGACCCAACTTTGGAAACGCTGATCGGCCCGCTCCGGTCTCCCACTTTCGAGCGCGTGGGAGAAACAATCCATGAGTTTCGTAGTCTACTCGCCGCCTCGCGCATAACATTTCCTTGAAAATTGAAACGAACCTGATCACAGAATCATCGTTGCGCGTGAACGGTAACTCTGTCGCTTTTCAATGTATAACTTCACACAAAAGGCGAATTCAAAGATGGAAATCAAAGGAAAAAGAATTGTGGTGACCGGTGGCGCGCGTGGTATCGGCGAGGCGTTAGTCCGTCGTTTCGTTGAGGAAGGCGCATCGGAAGTCGTAATTGCTGATTTGGACTTGGACGCGGCGAATGCGCTTCGCGCAGAACTCGGAACCGCGCAGACGAGGCTACATGCGTGCTCTGTTGATGCAGGAGCGGAACCAGCCATTCAGCAATTGATCGAGTGCACAGAAGCCGAACTCGGTCCGATTGACCTGTTTTGTTCAAATGCCGGGACTGGATCGGGCAAAGGCCTCGATGCTAGTGATCGGGACTGGGAAAGAAATTGGGCGCTAAATGTGATGTCGCATATTTATGCGGCACGGTTCATTGTACCGCGCATGGTCGCACGCGGCGGCGGTTACCTGCTTAATACCTGTTCCGGTGCAGGGCTTTTGGCTAATGCAGATGCGCCTTATATGGTGACCAAGCATGCAGCCGTTGCATTTGCCGACTGGCTCTCCATCCGTTATCGCGCTCAGGGGATAAAGGTGAGTGCGCTTTGTCCGCGTGGCGTAAAGACGACGATGCTGACGAATGCGCTCGCGGCAGGATCTCCAGCAGCAAAAGCTGTGCTGGCGGGCGGGGAGGTTCTTGAACCCTATCAGGTGGCCGATGCGGTAGTTGCGGGCTTGGCTGCCGAGCAGTTTCTTATTCTGCCGCATCCCGACGTCGCACAAGCCATTCAACGAAAGGCATCCGAACGCGATGCCTGGCAGGCTGAGATTGCGGCACTATTCAATTTCGCACCTGCACGGCCATAGCCGGCAAAAGGAGAGTCAAATGAAATTATCCGGCGCTGACGCACTTGTGACCATCCTTAAAGCACATGGGGTTGCACATATTTTTGGGCTGCCTGGCGACAGTTTGGGATTTTATGACGCGATTTTCCGCGATGGCGGCATTCGCCATATCTTGGTACGGCACGAACAGGCTGCGGCCCATATGGCGGATTCATATGCACGCGTGACCGGAAGGGTCGCCATTTGCGATGCATCATCCGGCCCGGGTGTCACAAATTTGGTCACGGGCCTAGCAACCGCCATGGCGGATTCAATTCCCGTGATTGCGATTGCGGCAACGTCGCCATCAGCGATCAGGCAAAGAGGGAATTTTCAGGAACTTGACCAACGGCACCTTCTTGAACCTGTGACAAAGGCAGTAATTGAAATTGATCGGCCTGGACGTGTGCCTGAACTCGCCAAGCGCGCATTCAGGATCGCAACGACCGGCAGGCCAGGACCGGTTGTTCTGAATATTCCGATGGATGTTTTTGGGGCACAGGCGGAATTTGGCGATTCTGAGTTGACGGTAGATATCCGATTTGGCTCTTTCCCCGCCTTGCGGGTCCGGCCAGAGGCGGATGCAGCATTACATGTCCTAACCTTGCTGCGAACGGCAAGGAAGCCGATCATTTGGTGCGGCGGCGGTATTATTTCTTCCGGCGCTGCGTCGGACTTGCAAGCATTGGCTGAAGCATTGTCGATACCGGTTGCGACCACATTTATGGGAAAGGGATCGATCCCGGAAAATCATACCCTAAGCCTTGGTCCTGCAGGTCAATTGGGGCGGCCCGCAACGAATGAATATCTAGTTGATATAGATATGGTCCTTGCCATTGGGACGCGGTTTACAAATGTGGATACATCAGGCTGGAAAGTGCCAAAGCGGGACGTCAAAATTATTCAGATTGATGTTGATCCAGTTGAACTTGGTAAAAATTATGATGTGATTTACTCCGTTTGGAGTGATGCAAAATTATTTATTCAGGAAATGCTGGCTGCAATCCGGGCTGACCCAAACCAGCCGGCGCGTGATGTATCCGGAGTGGCCGCGATGCGGCAGGCCTGGCTTTCTGAGCGAGGGCCTGATTCGCCTCCCGCAATGCCCTCCGACGCAGAACCCGTGCATCCACTTCAAGTGATACGGGCGCTACGTCGGGCGATGTCGCCCGGTGATACGATTATTTGCGACTCGGGCTTCAATCAGATTTGGGGTGGCCAGTATTTTGAAGTGCAAAGGAGCGGTCGAAGCTATATCGGCCCGCGCGGCATGGGTACGATGGGCTTCGGCTTCCCGGCCGCCATCGGCGCTAAAGTCGCCCAACCTGAAAAGCGGTTTGTGGCGCTAGTTGGTGACGGCGGATTTATGATGTTGATCCACGAAATTGAGACATCGGTGCGTATCGAGGCGCCCGTCGTAGTCTGCATCCTGAACAACCGAAATCTCGAATTCTGCAAGCAGGCCCAGCGCGGCTTGTTAGGCGGTCGTTTTATTTCGACTGATCTTGGCGAGACGAACTTTGCTGATGTTGCACGCGCAATGGGGGCCAAAGGCGTTCGAGTCACGCGAAGTATTGATCTGGAAGCCGTCATTGCAGATGCATTGATATCGGAAGTAACAACAATTATCGACATCATCACGCCGGAGTCGTGTAAGCCGGACGGGGTCCAATTCTAGAAAATGGGCGCCGGATCAGCGAGGCGGAGCGCAGAAATTTGATCCCCGAATCGGTTATGCGACAATTTTATCAAATTGGCTTGAGCCGACGGTTTCAACGGCGTGGTTGCTGCAAATTTGCCCAAGTGTTTCCAAAATTTCAGCGTTTGAGAAAAACTCTTATGGAAGATCTTGGCTCGTTTTACCCAAATTGGGCTTCTGCATTTGGGTAAGTATCGTATTTCCGGATATGGCTCGACCCGGATGTTCAGACGGCCCGGTTGCTGGCGATTTGACCGCCAAATCTAGGTTCGTCCATTTACGGGGATACCGCTATCGGCATGACCTGACCCAAATCAGCCCTGCGAATGACCGTTTGCGTTTTTACAGGCACACAAAAACATTGTAGCGCAGAAATTTTGACGTAAAGTTTAAAGCTCTAACATTCTAGTATTGTGGTCATTAATGGAACTGCAGGCAAACCCGCTGGACCCAAAATTCGTTCTTAGCCCATCGGAGGATGTTGAATTTCTTCGAGCTGCTGAGCAACAATTATGTGAGAATCTGCCAGCTGCTTTTAGACTATTAGGCCTAATTCTTATATTGTTTGGATCACTAACTTTTGGGTTGGGAATTGCTATCGACAAGCCGATGGCTACCTCAATAACTGTCGCGATCGGCATCGCGCTCCTGATATGGCCTAAAGTATTTTCGGGCATGCCGGGTCATCATTGGTGGCATCCAGTGACCATCATTTTTCTGGCAAATTTGAATGCGAGCTTTACGCCCCCACCTGGAACACCATTGGGTATGCCGTTTGATATAAGCACACGCAGCT
>CAISDR010000506.1 GCA_903884125.1 uncultured bacterium | reverse complement strand
TCACGCTGGATGCGATGGATGCAAAATTCAAAGCTGTCGGCACGGCCGGATTGGTATTGGCAACGTCATCCTGATACTTGGATAACTCATAAGCCTTTTTGATTTTATCCTGAATGGCCGGGTCCTGAAGGCTGGCGGTGGCATTGCCATCGGTCTGCAGCACCGTCACCAATTGCTTGAGGCCCGAATTATTCAACTGGTTGACCACGGACTTACTGTCCTTGAGGTTTGAGGCCAGTGCCTTTTTCAGCAATCCGATATTGCCGATCTGCGAGGTCTGACCAAAGGCCGTCAGCACCATGCTGAGGTCATTGTAGTTTTTGAACAGGTCGTCGGCGTTTTTAAATTTGCCGACGCTTTTGACAAAAGCTGCCTCTTGCTGAGCGATCACAGGCGTGTGCTTCACGAAATCGGCGACCGCGTTCAGCTGTCCCTTTTTCATGATCTGCTGATACTGCACAGAGGCCGTCAGGCCATAGATACTCGACATTGCGTAACCCCTGTAAACTGAAGCTTTTTGGCTTCATCCGGAACCGACCCGCCTTCTGGCGGGGAGATCAGGCAGCCCCGTTTCCAATATGGAAATTCTGCCTGATCACCACCGATTTATACGCTAGACCCGAGATATTTACAATTCGTTACCACAAAAGCCGTTCTCCCAGCCGCTAGAAGCTGGCTGATACATTGAAAAACACCATCCGCGGCGCGATCGGGTAGAAGTTATAGGTGCCCGAGGCTGCACCAACCACTACCGTGTCCGCCCCCTTGGAATTGGCAAGATTGGTCACATTAACCTTGAATCGCACGTCCTTGAGATATTGGCCGGGTGCGGTCTCAAGCCGGTATTCCGCCTGCAATGCCAAAAGGAAGTTCGATGGCACCGACAGATCATTGGTAAATGTCGTATACCGTTTGCCCATATAATCGCCGGACAACTGGGCCGAGAACGGACCATAATCAAAGCTGGCCACAAACTTGTTCATAACCGACGGATTGCCCGGCACTGTTTTGTTGGCGGTCGGAACAATCGTTGTGCCCGTGGTGTAATTGTCCTGATATTTCGAGCTGTTATAGGAAATCGCATCATAGAGCGAGAAATTCGGCCCGAAATGCGCGGTTGCCGCAAGATCAGCACCCTGGATTTCCACCGAACCCACATTGGCAAGCACCGAAGCACCCGCGACCAGCGATGTGATCACGGGTGTTGGTGAAATCGATAAAAGCCGGTTTGAAAAATCCACACGATAGGCACTTACCTGTCCCTCAATGCTGGTCAGCGCACCAAAGGCAACCTCGCGCCTGGTCCTGAGACCACCTTCATAAGTCCATGAACTTTCGGGTTTGGTATTTGCCTTGAACAGTTCAAAGGCCGCCTGATTTCCCAGACTCCAAGCTGACGCGCCACCTGCACCATAGACAGAAAACTGGCGCAGGTTTTCCTGCACGTTAACAAAGGCTGAGTCATTGGCATTGAAATCATAGACGGCGCCGAACTGGGGCAGAAATGGTTCTGAAGTATTGATGGTGCCTGTCGGGTAAAGGGTGGGGTTCAAATTGGTCGGCAGATTGCGCTGGTTGACCGGGAACTTGCCAAACGCCCATTGGAAGGTGGACTTGAACCCTGCCTGCAATTTCAGGTCCGGGCGGATTTTCCATTCGTCCTGCACATGAAACTGGGCATCCTGGGTGATGCCGTCATGGCCATATTGCTGAAACGCCTTGTTGGTTGGCTGATCATAGGGCGAGAGATCGGTTGACGTGGCGGCAAAGGGATACCAGTTCCGGTTTTGGGCCGAGTGATTGTGCTCGTACCAGCCGCCAAACTGGATGTTGTGATCGCCCAGTTGCCATTTGAATGTTGATGTCGCGCCGACACGTTCGATCAGATATTCGGTGGTGCGCACCGCATAGCCGGTTCCGCCGAATACTGTTTTAAGATCCTGACCAGGAAAATAGACGGAAAACAGACCAGGAAGACCTGCCTGATTGATCGGGCCAGCAACAATGCCGCGTCCGGTATTGTTATGGAAATAGGCCATGTTGGACATGGATAACCCATCGCCGAGATCATAGTCATGGCGGACATAGGCGAGATAATCCTGACGCTGGGCCGCAGAATGATAATTGCGGAAATTATTGCCATCGCTGGCAGGCGGGGCGCCATTCACGCCCAGATATTGCAATGCTGCATTGTAATCCGGATAAAGAAACGGACGGGTATAGGGTGGGTTTTTGTCATTAGGGCCATAGACAATGGCGTCCTCATTCGGCTCGACCTTGTCGTTCCAGTCAAAATAGGCAGTCAGTTTTGACCGGCCACTTTCATGGACGAATTTGGCATTGACCTGATCGCCTTTCTGATGACCGTTGAAGTCCCAGGCCTTTGCATCCTGATGCAGGCCAGACACCCAGAGTTTGTTCGACCCGCCAAAAGTGCCAGAGTTCAGCCGGACGAAACTGCGTGTTGTCTCATCGCTGCCAAAGGTCTGTTGAATCGCGCCGCCGCGTTCATCGGTTGGATCAATGGAATAGGTTTCAATCGTGCCACCAAGATTGCTGGTTGATGGTGTCGCCAGATCGCCTGCACCCGTTGATAAAATCACGCGGCTGGTGTTTTCACTGGTCAGCGCGCGCGATGGCGAAAGACCGTTATAGTTGCCATATTGCTGATCGCCCAGCGGCACGCCGTCAAAGGTATAGCCCAACTGCTGCAGACTGAAACCGTGCACATAAAGCGTTTCATTCTGTTCGTTATTACCCCAGGGATCAGCGGTGCGAAAGGCAACGCCAGGCAGCGTCTGGATTGCTTTGAGCGGTGCGATACCCGGCAGAATTTTCTGCAGTTCCGGGCCTGCGATTGAAACCGCCGACCTTGTGGTGCGCTGAACGGTCACCACAACTTCTTCGATATCAGCTTTCGCGGTTGCGGCACCAATAACCTGCGCATTTCCGGGACTGGTTATGACTGACAGCACACAAATCATGGCGGCTGTGCTGGTGGTTGTCCGTAAAGACAAAGCTTTTTTGACCCTAAGTCGTGACATGGCAATCCCCCTGAAAAGGCGTCGACTCAATTTCAACATCAGCGGGGAAACTCGCAGGTGGTGATGACAGGCGGTTCAAGATTTCAAGACATTTGGAAGAAACTTGTGCGCTGCGGCATTTTCAACGCGGGCTTTGCATGGGCGTCGGACCAATTAGTCCTTGCCGCCACATCAGGCTTTGGGCCAATCTTGTCCCCAAGAACGAACAGGTTGATTTGGGGAGTGAACACATGAATCGCGGACAGATTACAGCGTTTGCCAAAAGCTGCGCCTTGGGATTATTGGCTCTTTCACTTACTGCCAGCATGGTTCAGGCAGCCAGCCTGACACCCAGGGCAGTTGATGACACGATATTGCGCGCACCACCCTCCCGGGATTGGGTTTCCTATAACCGCACCCCAGATGAAGGCCGCTTTTCCCCGCTGGACCAGTTGACGCCCGACAATGTCGGCAAGCTGGGACTGGCCTGGCATCTGGATCTGGGCACCAATCGGGGTGTGGAATCGACCCCGCTTTATGCTGACGGGGTTTTATATGTGACCCTGCCCTGGTCCGACGTGATCGCCGTTGATGCCCGCACC
>CAISDR010000505.1 GCA_903884125.1 uncultured bacterium | reverse complement strand
CGCTGATGATCGAGGGGACAGCTTTGGCTTCAGGCGTGATTTTATTTTTTGAGAACATTCTCAACCGCTTCCAAAAATTTAATAGGATTACGCGGACGCCCATCAAACATTACTTCGTAGTGTACATGATTACCCGTTGACCGGCCAGTATTCCCAAGCAGGCCAACAATCTGGCCTGTTTCTATTACCTGACCTTCGGCAACATCAATACGATCAAGATGTCCATAACGGGTGGAAATATTATGACCGTGGTCAATTTCCACCATCTTGCCATAGGCACCATCGCGACCGGCAAAGGCCACCTTGCCAGGCGCCGTTGCCTTTATAGGTGTATGCCTTTCTGCACGTAAATCCAAGCCTTCATGCATCGCCGGACGACCGGTAAATGGATCTTCGCGTGGACCAAATCCACTTGATAGTTCGTACTCATCGAGCGGTGACTGAAGGGGGATTGAAACCAGAACAGAGCGTAATTCGTTGAGAACAGTAAGGTCCCCCGACAGTCGGCTGACACGTCCTTCGATATCGCGTTCGTCGAGCGAATTGGCGCGGGCAAAGGCAACCAGATCCGCCTTTGACATGGACTTCAGCGGTCCGCCCTGACCTGAACGATGGGCGACCTTTGGCGCATCGATAAGGTCTTCAAGCTTCAGCCCCGTCGCCTTGATCAGTTTTTCGATCTGACGGACGGTCGTGCCCGTGGTTTCTTCAAGTTTTGCAAGGAATGCGCCCTGCTCATTTTCGATACCGGACAGCTTGGCTTCCAGCGTTCCCACATGACCCATCAGGCGAACACGTTCGCGTTCGGCCGCGTCGCGTGAAATTTTTGTCTCATCCAGCGAAGCCTGAAGCCGTTGGCCCATGCTTTCCAGTTCGGCCAGGCGTTCATGGCTGGCGCGGACGGCGCCCTCCAGATCACGCGTGCGCCGCTCAGCTTCAGCGCTCTGAAGGCGTGCTTCGTTTCGCTCCTGCATCATCAGCGTCATTTTGGCAGCAGCTTCGGCACCCGAATGGGCTTCGTTTTCTATGGAAGCCAGCCGCGCCCTGAGACCCGCAGCTTCAGCTTTTGCATCTTCGCGTTCACGCTCTGCTGCAGCAATAGCCGGATTTTTGGCCGAAATGCTCTTTGAGGGGCCATTCGCACCCGCTTCGTCATTCTGTTCAAGCTGTGCCACCCGGGCTTTCAGATCATGTGCCTGCATAAGTGCGGCATCACGCTCTGCCAGAACAGGGGCCAATGCCGCACCAGAAGACGACGGGTTTGTGCTGGCCCCCTCAAGGATAGAAATCCGGCTTTCAAGGGCAACGCGCTGGGCACCAAGCTTGTCGCGTTCAGCTTCAAGCGCCGCCAGGCGCGCATCAGCCTCGCGTCGGGCACGATCCGCGGTTTCGCGGGCATTCGCAGCTGATTCAGCGCGTGCCCGGCTTGCGGCTTCGCGTTCGACTGAGTCCATCAATCGGGCCTGAAGCACATCATGTGCGCGGGTTAATTCAGTAAGGCCAGCCCGCAGTTCAAGAACCTGACGAGTCTTGGCAGACAATGCAGCGTCAGGAAAAAGAGTTGAAATGGAGGCAAACGCCCCCCAGACAAGAAATACGACCAATACGGAAAAGGAAATCATCTGCACGTTGGGCGACAGAGAGAGGTAATGAACCTCACCCGTTGTGCGGATGTAAATTTCCCGGCGCGGAAACACCGATCGAAGCGCCTCGTTCAATTGGCGCGTCGCCGTTTTTGCCATGCCATAGCCCCCCGGTTTGACACAAGCCGCGTCGTTCAAAAAAAAGCCGCTGGTCCAAAGGTTGATT
>CAISDR010000504.1 GCA_903884125.1 uncultured bacterium | reverse complement strand
GCTGGTCGATGATACTTTTTCAGCAGCACCCGACTGGGCGGATCGCCTTAGACAGATGGACCAGCAGCTTGCAGGTGCCGAACGCGATCAGCGCCCGGTGTTGCTTGCAACAACCGCCAAGAGCATGGACGTCTCGGCCTTTGGCCCCAAGCCCGCCAGCGAAGTGCGCAATATATATTGCGCGCACTGGTTCCAAAACCATGGGGGGCCGATAGGGCAGCAACGGCAAAACGTCTCGGCGGGATTGCAGGAGCCACTGCACCAATTGAAACTTTCTGGATGTCGGATGGTGTCGATGATCCCGGATCGGCCAGCCTGAACCGGTTACTTGGATCATTGGGACCGATCTCAATTGCCCATGGCCGAAGCAATGATTCATTGGCACTGATGCTTGACATGACAAACCAGCAGTTGGCGGTGAAAATTCTGCGCAGCGCGCCTGAGGCAGAAAGACAGGTTGGCCTGCGCCTGATCGGTGATGGCGGATTGCTGATCAATCGTCAGGATGTGACATTGCCCGCAAATATTGCCAGCGTGCCAGTGAAAATTGAAGTGCCTGTTGATCTGGCGAACCGCCTGCAACGCATTGAACTGGTAATGGGCGAAGGTAGTGCCACCGCTGCATCGGCGGGCCATGTGGCCTTGCTGGATGAACGCAACCGGCGCAGGCCCGTGGCATTAGTATCCGGTGGTGCGTTTGAGGCAGCGCAGTGGCTGTTATCGGATCTTTTCTATCTAGAACGGGCACTGAGCCCATATGCAGATGTCAGCATCGGCACGCTTGAGGATGCGTTGGTACGCAAGCCCGCGGTAATCGTTCTGGCCGATATCGGCCATATCGGTGGTGAGGCCGCCAGTCATCTTGCGCAATTCATTCTAGACGGCGGCAGTGTTTTGCGATTTGCCGGACCCAATCTGGCATCGGAAAGTGACGCCAGTTTGGGTTTGGATCAGCCGCGCGCCGATATGCCCGCATTTCTGCCAGTGCCATTGCGCCAGGGCGATCGCGCGCTGGGCGGGGCCATGACATGGGACCGACCGGGACATATCGCACCGTTTGATGCCGACAGCCCCTTTGCCGGATTGACGGTGCCTGAAGATGTCACCATCTCGCGTCAGGTTCTGGCCGAGCCGGGCAATGATCCATCAGTTCGGATCTGGGCGCGGCTGGATGATGGCACGCCGCTGGTCACAGCCCAAAGGCAGGGACAGGGTTGGCTGGCACTGGTCCATGTGACCGCGACACCGGAATGGTCCAACCTTGCCTTATCAGGCCTTTATGTGGATATGCTGCGGCGGATCATGACCATGAGCCGCGCCGCTAGCGGCGGCGGCGCAGCAGCGGAACTGAGTGGCCTGCTCAAACCCACCGCCTTGATGGATGCCTATGGAAATCTGGGTCAGGCCACGCTCACGGCCGAGGCTGTCGACGCGCAGACTTTGCCGACAACGCAGCCGGAGCCACGCCACCCGCCCGGCTATTATGGCGAGGATGCACGGCGTCGCGCTCTTAACGCCATTCCGGCGGATACGAAATGGACCGGCCTTGTCAGCCCCCAGGGTGCCGCCCAGATCAATGCGAGCGCGGAAAGTGAAATTGATCTGGCACCTTATCTGTTCCTGACCGGATTGATCCTGCTGCTCATTGATCTTTTGGCAACCCTTGGCATTGGCGGGCACTTACGCCGCACGATCAGCGCCGTGCTGATTTTGCTGGCGCTGACCATGGGCCTGGCACCGGACCGGTTTTCGCGCGCGCAGGCCGCACCGATCACAAAATCCGCGGCCGCCAATGATGCGCGTCTGGCTTTTGTGCGCAGCGGCAACAGCCAGGTGGATTCACTTTCACAGGCAGGACTTCAGGGACTGTCAGATGTCCTTTCGCGGCGCACGGCATTTGAACCCGCCGAGCCGGTCGGCGTTGATATCGAACAGGATGAAATTGTTTTCTATCCCCTGCTATACTGGCCGGTGTTGAGCAGCACGCAGCCCCTGTCGCAAAATACAGCCGCCAAAGTGAACGCCTATATGAAAGGCGGGGGCCTGATCCTTTTCGATACCCGCGACGGGGGCAATGTTGCGGGCATCGAACAACCCGCGCAGTTGAAACTGCGTCAACTTCTAAGTGCGCTGGATGTCCCGCCATTGGTCCGCATGCCATCGGACCACGTGCTGTCAAAGACGTTCTATCTGATGCAAAGTTTTCCCGGTCGTTGGCGCGATGGCACGATCTGGGTGCAGGCAACCCAGCAAAAGCGCGACACGACCGAACGGCGCAACACCATGCGCGGTGCGGTTGCGACCAATGACGGTGTGTCACCGGTTGTCATCGGCGCACAGGACTGGGCTGCCGCCTGGGCGGTTGATGAACATGGAAATCCCATGGCGATGCTGATACCCGATGATGGCGATCAGCGCGAACTGGCCTATCGGTTTGGCGTCAATCTGGTGATGTATGCGTTGACCGGCAATTACAAAAGCGATCAGGTCCATGTACCCGCCCTGCTGGAACGGCTGGGCCAATGAACAGTGCGATACGCTTGAGTTTTGATCCGCTGTTGCCGTTATGGGCGATGGGCGCATTGCTGCTGATTGCGGCAACACTGGGCATTTATGCCCTGTCGCGCCGAATACCGGGCCAGTTATCGCGCCTTTTGGTTGCCGCACTGGTTTTATTTGCACTGGCACGACCATCGGTGG
>CAISDR010000503.1 GCA_903884125.1 uncultured bacterium | reverse complement strand
GGTTTCAAGTGTGAACGCGCCGCAAACGCTGCCCTAATTATTGAAAGCTATTGGAACAGCGCAGATATTGGCAAATTCATACAACTGCCTTCCCGAAGAATGTCGTGCGCGCGCGCCGTATGTGAACAGTCATGATTGCACTGGCCAGACTTGAATCGCGTGATTGGAGGCGGCAATCAAGCTGTCATGGTCTGCCAGGCTCTGCTTCATTCGCTGGCGCGTATAGCGCTGAGCGGTGCGATAGACAATTGGCACGAACATGAGTCGTCGCATCATTGTAACCAGCAGGTCAGAGCCCGCCGCCTCCAGGATCAGTCCATGGAAGTCGGAATTTTCCTGTAAAAAACAATCTATATCGGGAACCGGTGTAGCGATTGCTGCACGAGACGCAGCGCTGGTCGCCTTGAGTTTATGCAACATCTCACTGGTCATGGCGCCGGCCGCATGCCGAGCCACATAAGACTCCAGCCCTGCCAGATTTCCTCACCTTTAGAAAGTGCGCTGATTGGTTACACCCATCGTCGGATGGTCTGGTGGATGGGCCCTGGTCACACTTATCTTTGCTTTCCGTAAGATCAGGTGTCTTTGGGCCATTACTTAGAACACAATATGAACATTCCTGAGGCAGCAAACTGTCAAATCGTACGCCGAAGGACAAGCTCCCGCACATGGGTCTTATCGTCGTTCACCACATCGACCCCCGAGGCTGTGGGGCACATTGCTCTCAAATCCGCGTCAAATAAAGCGAATGGGTGCCGCGGGTCGCTACAAAGGGTGAGTTTATCCGTCACCTTTCCAAGCAGTGTGCGGGCCTCCTGCTGAACGGCGGCATTGATCACATGGTGATAAGAGGCATGTTGCTTCATGACCTCCACTGTCCAGTCATGCAGATGATCAGCGTCAAAGGCATCGCTGAGGTCGATGCGTCTGAGCCGATCGCTCGACGTGTTTCTATACCAGGGCCAGAATATAAGCGAATCGCGAAGCATGAGCCAGGTCTTGTACCAATGGGAGCCGTCTGCTTTCAGTTCAATCGGAGGAGCATAATTGGTCAACATTTCAGTGCGTTCGGTAATAGATGGCAACAACACGGACTGAAGTATCAAATGTTTCACCCTCGCTGGTGCGTGCGCCGCCATCTGTAGTGCAACCGAACAACCGATACCAACCCCATAGATGGTCGCACGACGAACCGAAAGAACATCCATGACTGCTTCAATGACTTGAACAAAGTCCGACATCTGAGGTTCTGCACCCGATAGCGGCCCACTTTCCCCGCAACCAGGCAGATCGATCGCATAAACCCGGGCGTAAGCTGACAGCGCTGCAATAAGCGGCAGATGCATACGGGATGAACCAGGAGCATCGTGAATGAAAAATAGCGGCGGCAAGTCCTTCATGCCTGCCACGCGCATGAAAACTTCCTGGCCTGAGGTGGTCTCAACTATCCAGGAGCACAATTCAGGCTCAGTCGGCAGCATCGCATAATCAGGCCGGACGGATTTCTCGCCAGCGTATTGCATCAACCATTGGTCACGAAGTGCCCGAACTGCCTCGCCCGTAGGCATCTTCTCGACAATCTGATTAGCTTTCAACGGCGGCAATCGATCGAGGTGCGCTGAAAGCGGATCACCCTTCGCGCATGTTATCATGGTCGGCATATCGATCCTGGCCATGGTGGACGGAACGCGGGGCGCGTAGAATATGGCACTTCGAAACGCGGGCAGATATGTCCTGCCGCAGCGCATAATTGACATCGATGTGCTATGAATTCGCTCCGTCGATCCGACGCCCTGGCCCAACATGTGGTCCGGCTGTTTAAAACTCCAGGGAAACCAGATGCTTTGATCCCGGCATCGCGTCCAGACTGCCACAAACTGGCTACCTTGCTTGTCGGGTACCAGCGGAGGAATAAAGCCATTGAACCAGGTGCTCAGCTCCTCCTCGTTGAAAACCGGGACGCCGTCAAGCATTAGAGCATGAACAAGCCTCGGATGACGCGCGGCAAGTTCCATACTAACTGCGGCACCGGTATGCGAGCCATAAACCAAGGCTGGCGGAAGATTAAGTGCGCGCATAGCATCGCCAATTGCATCTGCCAGGAATGATACATCACGCTGCGGCTCTGCCAGCGGATCCGACCGCCCGAAGCCGGGCGTATCAAAAGCATAGACAGCGTAGTTTATGGCAAGCTGCGGAATGTCGCGAAGAAAGAATGCCGAGTCGCCGGGCGAGCCATGAACCAGGACAATTGGCGGGCCTTCACCGGCACTCAAATAAAAAAGATCGCGTCCGCCTGCCCGAAGATATCGCCGACGAATCCGGACTTTTTGACCCAATTCAACTGAGGCAGCATTCGATGCGGGCAAGGATTCTATGAGGCCAACAGATGCTGCGGATAACAGAAAACGACGCCTATTGAGAGCCATCATTCCTCCTGCCGCATATACCCGAACTCTGAGTGCCCGCTTGAGGCAAAAGGATGGAATTGTTTCTGACGCTGCTTTGCGGACAAATTCGAACTTCTTCTTGTGGTCAGGAAACAGAAAGCCCGCGAACCGGTTCGGTTCGCGGGCCATCCATTTGCCTAGAACGCGTAGTCGACTGTGACACCAATGCGGCGTTGATCAGGTAGGCTCGCCGTTGGGGTCTGTGTTGCTGTGGTATAGCGCGTTATCCCTTGCCCTGCTGACAACGCCACTGGCGTCAGATCATTGAGCGCATTTTGGGCAAAGACGGTGAGCCGCAGACCACCCTCTTTGACACCAGCGCGCAGGCTGAGCGAATTGCGCGCCGGGATATAGCGCAGATCGTCCAATTGGGTGTACTGCTTCGATTCGTACTTGTAGGCGCCAGTGGCAAACCAATCCCAAATACCGACCAATGGCCGATCAATGCCAATGCCCGCCGTAATTTGCACCTGGCTCACATATTGGCGCAGAAGACCATCCATTTTAACCGCAGCGACCGGTCCACGGGGACTTGGGGCATTTGCGATCACATTAGGTGCGCAAGAGGGGACCAATCGGCAGGTTGCAACGTTCGAGAAGTCGTAGGTGTCGTTTCCAAAACGCGGATCGGTGTAAGCCAAACCGCTGCTGAGGATAACCCCGTCGGTCAGATAGACCTGTGCTTCAACTTCACCGCCCATAGCCTTCATGGAACCATAGTTTTTCGTAACCGACCCGCCAATGATATTGGCCGACGGCACAATAATCTGGAGGTCCGTCCAGTTGCTGAGGAAGGCAGCCACATTCAAGCGAAGACGGTTGTCGAAAAATACGTTTTTGGATCCAACTTCATAGGTCCAGTTGTTTTCTGGATTGTACGCGTTGTCCTCGGGAAGAATTGCACGGGTGTTAAATCCACCCGACTTTGTGCCCTGTGCTGCCGATGCATAAATCATGTGATCTGCAGAAAGCTTGTAGTTCACTGTAAAGCGCGGATCCCAGTATTTAAAATCAGCCGTCTGGAAAACTTTGGGGCTGGTCGGCGATGTCACAATGAAGAGCACGTTGCTTATCTTATGCTCCGACGTGTATCGCGCCTCGGCAGACACCGTCAGATCCTTGGTAACATCGTATCCCAAACTGGCAAAAGCTGAGGTTTGCTTATTGTTCACAGTGGCAAATCCAGGCGGGCTGGCCGGTGAACCATCAGATGTGATCAAGCCACACGCAAAGCTGACGGCAGCAAGACAAGTAATCGTCCGACCTGCGGGTATCAATCCGCCGTCAAGACCGATGTCCGTCCGGATCTGTTGATCTGTTGTGTAGTAATATCCACCGACAGCCCAGTGCAATCGACCCTGGTCATTCGATGAAATGCGCATTTCCGCGCTATAGTCAGTATTATTCTGCGCGGCCCCAGAGAATACATGAACACTAGCGGTACCTGCAGGTGTGCCCGCCAACGGGAACAACAATCCGTCACGAACACCAAATAGCTCGCCGTAGAAATTATCTTTCACATCAAAGTAGCTACCGCTAACTTCAACCTTTGCAACCGATAAGTCATAAGTGGCTTTAGCACGCGCATGCCTGACTTGCCTATTATTACCCGTTACGCTTGATGGGGCACGCGTGGGCGCTACAAGCAAGGACTTCAGCGTTTCGCCTGACGGGAGTTCGCCACAATAAAAACTGAAAGCGCCTGTGGTCGCATTAGGTGCGCAATTATTCGGGAAAGCCACTTTCTGGATTAGGCCAAACAGATCATCTCCATAGTAAGCGCCGATATCATAGGTCATCCAGTCTCTGGGCCGAATCCTTACGACCAGATCAGCGTCCTTCTTTTCAGAGCCGCCAATCTCTTTCCCGTTAACCGGGTCCTTGTAAGTCCCGCCGGCTTTATCATAACTGAACCCGCCGCGGGCAGTGACGACATCGCCAAAAATTGGTCCACCAAGAGAGATCCTGCCATTGTAGGAGCCATATGAACCGCCTCCGACCTGTGCCTTGCCTTCAAAGGATAGCGGGGGGGCTGCTGGCACATAATTGATTGCACCACCAAAAGCGCTATGACCGAACAGAGCGCTTTGTGGCCCTTTGACAACTTCAACGCGTTCGATATTCATCATCGCGACGCTGAGCGCACTTGGGTTCGCGATATAAACGCCGTCAAGCATGACAGCCACATTGCCTTCGTCCGTTGCATTGCCCGTAAAGCTAAGGCCGCGGATGCTGGGCTGCTGATTGGATTCCTGTCCGTTGCCCCCGATATTTAGCCCGGGAGTAAGAATCGCAAGGTCACCGATCTGCTTGGTGTTGGCCCTTTCTAGACTGGCGGACGTGAGTGCAGTGATCGCCAGCGGAACCTGCTGAAGGTTTTCAACTGACTTTCGCGCAGTAACAACCACTTCTTCCACCTGGTTCGTGGGAAGTTGGCTCTTTGATTGGGCAAAAGCTTCTGAGGTCAGGCTGGTCGCCGCCATCAGTAAGCCAAAAGTTGCAAGTCGACAGGTTTTCATATGACCCCCGCTAATGCCGCAGTTACGGCGATGAATGACGCTAAGTTTGCCCTCAACTCTGGACATATTTCGTACACAATTTGGAACGGCTAACAATAGTTTCGATCTTGTTTTATTGCTTAAATCTGAACACAGAATCTATTTTTGTATTCATTTTTGGCTGAACGAAAGATCTCAATATTGGTAGAAACACACCACATCACAGCGACAAAAGTTGACCTTTTATCCGAGCCTTTACCGGCATCTTTTGACACATAGCAGTGCTGCGAATTTAGACTTTGCGCATTACACTCCTTCCAATCAGTCTGCCAAATGTTAGCGATGGCGTGACCCCCGTACCTGAAACCACAGTGTCGCCAGCGATCGTAGACAGACCGATCACCTCTCCTGCGGCGTAAAGATTCCTGATGACACTGCCGTCATGACGTAACAATTGCATATCCGCGTTAACCGCAAGGCCGCCAAAGCCGACCAGATTTCCGCCGGTAACTTCAATCGCATAAAACGGCGCTTTTGTAATTTCGCAGGGCAGAAATTCGCGGCCCAGGACATCCTTCTTGTTTCGGACACCCGAATTATATTCTTCGACGGTGCGCTTCAAATTCTCGGCGTTTAACTGAGCACGATCTGCCAGAGCTTCAATAGTCGGTTCCCTAAAGAACATGGGATGGGAACCGAATAAAACTTCAACATCCTCTTTTGATTTACCGCGAAGAATCGCTGGCGCCTGCTCATTAATTTGCTGATCAAAGATCAGCCACATACGCTGTGTCGATTGCCTAGTAAAAAGAATATCGCGTTCATCCTGATCAGGATGGTCTTCGCGAACAAAGCGCTGACCCTGCTGATTTACACGAATTTCCCATTGCGGCCGGCGTTTGTAGTCGAGCTCGGGCTGCCAGGCAAAGACAGTGGGTAAGTTACGGCCATTGACGATACCGCCAGGCCCAAGAATCTGGTTTTCGCCGCCACGGATGAAACCACCAGCGCGCTCGCCCAGTAACAGTCCTTCACCTTTCGCCATATAGTAGGCTGTTCGTGCATAACACTCGTAGCCTGTAACTTT
Organism: uncultured bacterium; assembly: GCA_903884125.1. Classification (GTDB taxonomy): domain Bacteria; phylum Pseudomonadota; class Alphaproteobacteria; order CAISDR01; family CAISDR01; genus CAISDR01. Next base: position 1,880 of record CAISDR010000503.1, on the reverse strand, counting down.
CTTGAACATCTCAGGGCTACTACAGTACCCACCACTGGTGATGACAACCTTCCGAGCAGAAAATTGGGTTCTGACTCCATTGTCGCTGGTGGCGATCACGCCTTTGACATTTTTCTGGCGGTCCATCACCAGCTCGTCGACACCCGTCGACATTAAAATCCGAACGCGGCCAGCATCAACCTGCTGTTTCAAAGCAGGAAGCAAAACTTTCAGGATCGAGCGCCCTTTTTCAGGTCCCTGAAAATATCGGGCTACCGAGAAGGCTGCGTGTCCGCCCCGGCCAGCAACAGGTTCGCCATCACGCACCTGGAAGCCCAGGTCCTCAAGCCAGTCGGCCATAGGTCCGGCATTCTCGACATAACGACGAACGATTTCCGGAACCGCCTTGTTATGCCCCAAATGCATCACATCGTCATAGTGCATGTCGGGTGAATCGACGATGCCTTTTCGAGCCTGAAGGCGCGTTCCGGCCGCAGCCATTGAACCACCGGCCAACCAGAGACTTCCGCCGATCTGAACGGATTTGTCGATAAGGAGAACTTTAGCGCCTGCAACGGCTGCATGAATCGCACATGGAATTCCGGCAGTGCCGGCACCGATAATGATCACATCATAGTTCACACCAGCAAACGCGCTGATCGGTGTAAGGGCTTGAATACCCATTGCACCAACAGACGCGCTGGCAATAAATCGGCGCCGGCTAAATGACTTTGTAAGTTCAGTCATGCGATTTTTTCTTCAAAAGATTGAGCCAGTGTGATCCCCTGATTCATTGTCCCAGCCGCAATACGCGGGCATTCATCCATACGACCGGGAAACGTTTCCAAAGAAAGGTAAGAAAAATCTAAGGCCATGGCGGACGAAAACCTGCAACATATTCGGCAAGCTGCCCAATCTGCGTCTGTGTCAACAGGGACTGGACACCATAGGCTGGCATGACGATTTCAAGTGGCGGCGGTTGCTTGCGACCGAAATGCATGGCGGCCGCATTTGCCAGAGGATCTTTAGATCCGTACAGGGCAAGGCCGTTTCCATTCCCCTCGCCGCTCGGACCGTGGCAGCTTGCGCATGTATTTACATAAAGCTCCGCCACGGCCGGGCGATCTGCCGACGATATTTTTTGTGGCCGATAGTCAAATGCAGCCGGGGCCTCTGCCGCCAATGCCGGGATTACCAGCTGGAAAATCAGGGGCGCTAGCTTGATGAGTGCATGTCTCATTAGCGCACCAATTTTTTATGCACCATTGGCTCAAGACCAGGCATTGGGTCGCAAGCCCAAATCCACGCGGCAGCCGCGTTATTCCGGTTGATCGACTTCATCGAGCCGGAGTCATTGGGCCGGGAAGATTTGCCGACGGGCTGGGGACGGCCGTCGGTTCGCCGGATATTTTGCCAACACCAATCGGCTCACGACGAGCTATATCAGGCTCTTTGTGTGGATCGTAGGATTGCGTTTGACCCGAAGGGAACGACACTTCAGCTGCGCGAAGAAACGGTGCGTAGATCCCGCTAATCATTCGATCACGGTCCGCTTTCCAAATCTGTTCTTCTTCCTTGGTTGGCATATAGGTTTGGATTGCGGCTTGGGTTACCGGAATATTCTTATCCATCAGAGCTTCGATCACATAGAGCCGCCTGCGACTTGTCCAAACTTCAGCACCAATTGCCTGAAGTGCGCTGGTCAGAGCGTCCAGGTGTGGATTCCCCAGGAAGCTCATGTTATCGAAGTCGCTTCTGATGTAGTCCGTGGTGTATAGCTGCGGATCAACCGGGCTTTTGCTAACCATTTTAGTACCTTCCGATATCATCGTTAGATGGCGTCACCGCCATTAAGCTTTGGTTGCGATTAGTTTCACAGAGTTCAGCCACCAACTGGCGCC
>CAISDR010000502.1 GCA_903884125.1 uncultured bacterium | reverse complement strand
GCCCATCAGCATCCAGCACAGCAAGTTCCTGACCGATATAAGGCGGCTCAAGTAGCTGACAGGGCCAGCCCGCCTTGTTAAAGGCACGTGTGATTCGCGGCCCCATGTCATGCCGACGGCCACCAGGGCCAAAAAACCACGGATTCATCAGCAGATTTACCCGCCGTGTGGCGGGTACGTCATTCGCGGGCTGAATGACTGAACTAATCTGCCCCTGATGCCCCCTGTCAGGTCTTGGGACCCGCAATATCATCTGGTCGACACTAAGGGGAAAGGCCTGTGCAATGCCGGGGTGAATGCGTCGGGACAATTCCAGCAATTGTAAGACAATTGCGTCTTCACCGCGCGCCAGCGCGCCACAGACATGGCCAGAGATAAAATTCGAATCATAATCCCGCGTCTCCTGGGGTATGTCGGGATTTTCTGTGTGCATATGGTCCAAAAGGGTCAGTCCGCGCCGATAGGCCTGCGTCTGGCCTGTTAACACACCCAGATGGCTCATGAATACCGCAAGCATTGGATCCATCACCCCTTCGGCATCCAGGGTCTGGGCCAGCGCAAGGGCTGCTGAAAATTCACGCTGCACGAACAAATCGAACAGGCCAGCAAGGCGAGTCAGGGCATATTCAGATGGCAATAGAGTGCCTTTCGTTTCGGCCATGCGTATTTTTCTTCTGGATATCGAAACCAGCCATTGGGGTCAAACCAACTGTTTTCAATCCGGGTCTTTTCCAAAAGTAAAACTGGCCCTAAAACCCTTATCCTATGAACAGAGTCGAACAAGCCGTATTTTTGGTTGGGGGTCGGGGCACGCGCCTTGGGGCATTGACCCATCACACGCCGAAACCTTTGCTGAAAGTGGGGTCAGCGCCCTTTCTGGAAACCCTTCTGAACGAGGCAGCCCGCCACGGCTTCCGGGAAATTCTGCTATTGGCGGGACATCTGGCCGAAATCGTGCGCCATTATGATGGGCTTATGATCCGTGACTGCCGGTTAAAAGTATTGGTTGAACCATCCGAAGCAGGTACCGCCGGCGCATTACATTTTGCCCGACCGCATCTGGCCGAAAGGTTCCTGCTGGCCAATGGCGACAGCTTTTTCGACATTAATCTGCTGGCGCTGACCCAGGATACCGGCGCCGCCCCGGTCGCGCGGCTGGCCCTGCGACTGGTTGAAGATGCGGGTCGCTATGGCCGCGTTGAGGTGAAGGGAGACAGGATCACATCGTTTCGGGAAAAAGGTGATAGCGGTGCGGGCCTGATCAATGCAGGCATTTATGTCCTTCAAAAATCAGTGATTGATCGGATCAGCACCCTGCCCGCATCTATTGAAAAGGACATTTTTCCCCAATTGGCTGAACTTGGCCTGGTCGAAGGCCGCGTGTTTGACGGGGCCTTTATCGACATTGGCATCCCCGATGATTTTGCCCGCGCCCAGACGCTGATCCCGAATCTGACCAAACGTCCCATGGCATTTCTGGATCGTGACGGCGTGATCAATCGAGATGTGGGCTATGCCTCGCGGCCAGATCAGATTGAATGGATGCCCGGTGCGATAAAGGCGATCCGACTTCTGAACGACCGTGGTTTTTATGTTGCAACTGTTACCAACCAGGCCGGAATCGCACGCGGATTTTACACCGCTGACGACGTTATCCACCTTCACGCCTGGATGAATGAGCAACTTGCAAAACACGGCGCGCATGTGGATTCGTGGCATTTCTGCCCCCACCATCCGACCGAAGGTTTAACGGACCTGACCGGCCCCTGTGCCTGCCGCAAACCCAATCCGGGCCTGCTTGAAGCTGCGGCTGACACCTGGCATCCCGACCGGGGCCGATCCTTTCTGATCGGCGACAAGGCGACAGATTTACAAGCCGCCAATACTTTCGGCGTTGTCGGGCATTTCTATGAAGGCCAAATTCCGCTCGATGAGCTGGTGGGCAAAATTCTGGCAGGCCGCCTGTGATCAACGCTTCGCTTAATCCAATAGGCAATCCATCAGGTGCGCTGGGCCAGCTGGCGCTTGATCCGGCTGATAGCGAGGCACTTGGTCTATTGGGCGTCTATCAATCGGGCAGCAACGCACTTGATCAGGCAGCACGACTTTTCGATCACGCCCGCATCGCGGCACCCGCCGATCCCCGTGGTCATTTTGCCTATGGCGGCGTCTTGCAGGCAATGGGCTTTACCGAACAGGCTGAACGTGTTTTTGCACAAGCAACACTTGCCAATTGGTCCGGCATTGGACGGCCACCACCAGACCGCGATCCAAGACCCGCCGTCGCCCTGGGCTGGGGGCCTGGACAAACATCGGGATGGGAGGTTTATGCTCATAACTTCTTAAAACGCCTTGACGAGCGCGGCGATTATCTGGCGCTGACTGCTGATCCGGCCATTTGCCTGCCACCTGATCGCGACGATCCTTATGCGCCTATGTTTGCCCGGTCGCTGGCACAACTGGCACCCTTTCTGGATCAGAACTCACTTTACGATTTTCCGCTGCTGGTCGCTCTGGGCAATGATTTTGGCCGTTTCCCCCATGTCGGCCGATCAGCGCGCGAAATCGGCATCATGTTCATTGAACATACCGAAATATCGGTTGCAGGCCGCGATGACGCCGCGCGATACGAACTGATTATCGCCGGATCCAGCTGGTGCGCCGACATCGTGCGCGGCATGGGTTTTAACAATGTTGCGACTGTTATTCAGGGCATTGATCCCAGCCTGTTCAATCCGCAAAGACGCCCAAATCGCCAAGGACCATTTCGGGTTTTCTCTGGCGGTAAAATCGAATTCCGCAAGGGACAGGATATTGCACTCGAAGCCTTCAGGCGCTTCAACCTTCGCAGGCCCGATTCTGAACTGGTGATCTGCTGGCATTCAGCGGTCCCACAGGCTGCGGCCAGTGTGACCTGGGGCGGCCTTTTTGACCGCGCGCCAGATATCAACGCCGATGGCAAGCTCGACCTGACGCGCTGGCTGGTTGAACTGGGTATTCCGGCCAGAGCGATTGTGGATCTGGGTGTGGTCCCCAATGCACAATTGCCGCGCATCCTGTCCTCGGTTCATGCAGCCATTTTTCCCAATCGCTGCGAAGGGGGTACAAACCTACCCGCTATGGAGGCAATGGCCGCAGGTGTTCCCACAATCCTGTCGGCCAATACCGGCCACCTGGACCTGATCGAAGCGGGAAACTGTCTGGCCCTGTCAACACAAAGCCCGATTTTTCTGGATCAGATCCCCGGCACCGAGGGCTGGGGTAACACGGATATCGACGAAGCGGTCGAAGCACTGGACCAGCTTTATTTGGATCAAGCAGGTGCCGAGACATTGGGCCAAAACGGTGCCAAAACTCTGGCGCGGCTGACCTGGCCCAATCAGATTGACCTGCTGCTGGATAATATTTTCAGACCCAAAAGCAAAGCGGATTGAAGCGCTGTCAACTCCGTCCTAAACTGGTAGCATGATCGATCTATCCCCCTCTATGAACCCATCCCCGTCCACAATCGCAAAACGTCTGGCACTGTTGCGTGCGGAAATGGTCCGGCTTGGCCTTGATGGATTTATGGTGCCGCGCGCTGATGAATTTCAGGGCGAATATGTGCCGGCCGCCAGTGCCCGGCTGGAATGGATCACAGGCTTTACCGGTTCAGCTGGCACGGCTGCGGTATTGGCTGACAAGGCAGCGGTTTTTGTTGATGGCCGCTACACCATCCAGGTTGTCGATGAAGTGGACGGCAATCTTTTTGAACGCCTGAACAGTGGCGAAGTCTCACCCCAAAAATGGATCGAGTCCCTGTTGAAGCCGGGCTTCAGACTTGGTGTTGATCCATGGACCCATACGGTTGATGCATTCGCACAATATGAAGCGCTGGCGGCGAGACATGGTGCACAGATCGTTGCAACCAGCCCCAGCCCGCTGGACAGCGTCTGGCTTGACCGGCCTGCCAGCCCCAAGGCCAAAGTCGAAATTCAAAGTGATGATCTGGCTGGTGAATCTGCAACCGCAAAGCGTTTACGCATCGGCCAGATGCTAGGCGATCAGGGACAGGCAGCCGCAGTGCTTAGCCTGTCCGATTCCATCGCCTGGCTGTTCAACATTCGCGGCGGAGACGTGCCGCGCACACCCTTTGCCCTTTCCTATGCGCTGTTGCGCGCTGACGGAACGGCCACATGGTTTATCGATCCAGATAAACTCTCACCCGAAGTGATGCGCCATCTGGGCAATGGAGTCAGCGTTGCGCCGATGGATGCATTTGAGGCTGCTCTTGATGAATTGGGTCAGTCGAAAGCCAAGGTGCGCGTTGATCCGGCAAGTGCTGCATTCTGGATTGCAGATCGCCTCAAACGTGCCGGTGCGAAGCTGGATCATTCAGTCGACCCATGCCAGTTGCCGAAGGCATGCAAGAATGCCGTTGAACTGGCCGGCACGCGCAAGGCCCATCTGCGTGATGGTGCGGCGGTAACAAAATTCCTGGCATGGCTGGACAATCATGCTGCCAGCGGCGAAATCGACGAGTTGATTGCTGGCGAACGCCTGCATGAGTTCCGGCGGCAGACAGGCGTGCTACGGGATTTATCCTTTGATAGTATTACGGGGGCTGGTCCCAACGGGGCTATCGTTCATTACCGGTCAAGCCCGCGCACCAACCGCAAGGTCAAGTCCGGGGAACTATTTCTGATTGATTCCGGTGGCCAGTATCAGGATGGCACAACCGACATAACCCGCACCATTGCTGTTGGTCCTGCGGGTAGCGAAGAACGCACGCGATTTACGCTTGTGCTCAAAGGTCATATTCAGCTTGCGACCTGCCGCTTTCCCGAAGGAACAACAGGCTCACAACTCGACGTGCTGGCACGCTATGCATTGTGGCAGGCGGGCCTGGATTATGATCATGGCACAGGCCACGGGGTTGGTTCGTATCTGTCCGTCCATGAAGGCCCACAGCGCATCGCCAAACTTGGCAACACTGTGGCGCTGCGTCCGGGCATGATCCTGTCCAACGAACCGGGTTATTACAAAACTGATGCCTATGGTATCCGCATCGAAAACCTGATTGTCGTCACTTCGCCCAAATCCATTTCCGGCGGTGATCGTCCGATGATGGAATTTGAAACCATCACACTTGCACCGATTGATCGCAATCTGATCGACCCAACGCTTTTGACGCCCCAGGAAATTCATTGGGTCAATGCTTATCACTACCGGGTGCGTAGCGAGATCGGCCCGCTGGTCGATGCCGAGACCGCCGATTGGCTGGCCAGCGTCACCCGCCCGATTTCCGCGTGATTGGAAAATTGTCCATCCATGGATTTCTGGGTCAGCCATGGGGGGCGCGTATTGCCCTGATTCTTTTGTGCCTGATGGTACAATTGCCAGGGCTGGTGATGATGCCGGTCACCGACCGTGATGAGGCACGCTTTGCCCAGGCCAGTAAACAGATGGTCGAGACTGGCGATTTTGTAAACATCAACCTTCAGGATGAACCGCGCCATAAAAAGCCAATTGGCATCTATTGGCTTCAGTCGGCGGCTGTTAAATTGTTCGGGTCCGGTTTTCGCACCGTGATTGCGGTCTATCGCATTCCTTCAATTTTGGGTGCTGTCGCAACGGCGCTTTTGACCTTTGCCATGGGCCGTATGCTGTTCGGGCATTATGTGGGCCTTTTGGCGGGTGCATTTATGGCAACCTGTCTGGTGCAGGTGGGTGAAGCCATGCTGGCCAAAACCGACAGCGTGCAATGCGCAATGATCATGCTGAGCCTTTGGTCGTTGATACGCCATTATCTGAATACGCAAACACGCGAACCCATATGGGTGACACTGAGCTTCTGGGCAGGGCTTGGCGGTGCCATCCTTATCAAGGGACCGGTTGGCCCAACAATTGTGGCGCTAACCGCAATTACAATATTCATCGTGTCCAGAAACGGGCGATGGCTTTTGCGGCTGCGGCCACTTGTAGGATCAGCCGTCACACTTGGCATTACCCTGCCGTGGTTTATTGCAATTGGCCTTGCTACCAACTGGGCATTTTTTGAACGCGCTATTGGTGGCGATCTTGCGCCAAAACTGGCAAGTGGTGGTGACCTGTGGCACGGCGCACCGCCGCTTTATCATCTTGCATTAATGCCTGGTGTCTTTTGGCCCGCATCCCTATTTGTTCTGATGGGCCTGTGGCGCGGATTTAAAGATCGATGTGATGCATCCGTAATGATCTGTCTGGCCTGGCTGGTGCCTGGCTGGATATTGTTCGAACTGGTTCCCAACAAACTGCCACATTATACGCTGCCACTCTTACCAGCGCTGTCTTTGCTTTGCGCGCGCGCGGTAATGGGACAGATTGATGCGGGGCGCGGCCTGCGTTGGGCATCGGTCGCATTATGGCTGGTGCCAACACTGGGCCTGATTGGACTGGTGATTGCCGCTCCCTTGATCTATGGCGCGCCGCTAACAGTATTGTTGTTGTCGCAGGGACTGGGCACTGGGGGCTGGCCCTACCTGCGGGCCTCGGGAACATGGCTGCCGCTGGTCAGCCTGATTATTCTGATGGTCGCCGTTACGGGATTGTGGATCAGCAGCCGGCGGCCACATGCGGCCATTGTTGCGATTATTCTGGGCGGCGTATCGGTAGCTGGCATTCTGGGACAGGTCGGGCCGCGTCTGGACCGATTGTTTTTATCACCCCAGCTTGCCATGGCGGTGACCAGACTCGATCCACAGCGGATGCGCCCGATTGCAGTGGCCGGATATAGCGAAGCCAGTGTTCCGTTCCTGCTTGGCACACAGGTCAAATTGTTGAACACGGGTGAAGAAGCAGCCGCACGGTTGATCGCACAACCCGAGACGATCATATTCGTGGAAAATCGCCTGGGTGACGCCTTTGTCACAGCACTTGGTGAAAATGGCGTGACCGTCATACCCGGCGCACAGGTCGAAGGTCGAAACTACTCCAACGGGCGTGAAGTAACATTGACCCTGTTCCGTGATGCCAATCACCCCTGAGGGGTGATCAGCGCCAGCCACTCATCTTCGCTCAGGATCTGCACGGACAGAGCGCGGGCTTTCTCAAGCTTGGACCCAGCACTTTCACCCGCAATCACATAATCGGTTTTGGCACTTACTGATCCTGCGACCTTGGCACCCAGCGATTCCGCACGCGCCTTGGCTTCGTCCCGCGTCATCTGAACCAGCGTTCCGGTAAAGACCACTGTTTTCCCACTGATAACAGAATCGCGGGCAACCTGTGCCATCGGCTCTATCGTCAGCTCGGCAACAAGGTCGGCAACAACGGTCTGATTATGAGGTTCGGCAAAGAAATCCAGCAGGGCGCTGGCGACCGTATCGCCAATCTGGTCCAATCCCAGCAATTCCTGATAAGCGTCTCCCGAACGATCGGTAGCATCGCTCATTGTCTTGAGAAAAGCATCAATGGTGCCATAGGCGCGGGCCAGAAGGCGGGCAGTTGCTTCGCCCACATGCCGGATACCTAGGGCGAATAAAAATCGATCAAGGCCAATCCTGCGCCGCATTTCAATTGCTGCAAAAAGATTGGATGCTGATTTTTCCTTCCAGCCTTTGTGTTTGGCCAGTTTGGTATCCGATTCCCCATCCCTTGCGGCAAGGGTGAAAATATCCGCTGGCTGACCGATCAGACCTTCATTGACAAACCAGTCTATACGCTTGTCGTCCAGTCCTTCGATATCGAAGGCATTGCGCGAGACGAAATGTTTCAAGCGCTCCATAGCCTGTGCAGGGCAGATCAGGCCGCCCGTACATCGACTGACGGCATCGACCTTGCCGGTTTTTTCATTGTGTTCCCGAACGGCATGACTGCCACAGACCGGACAGGTTTCCGGGAACCGATAGGGAGCAGCGCTTTCTGGCCTTTCGGCCAGAACTACTTCGACGATCTGCGGTATCACGTCACCGGCGCGCTGGACCAAAACCAGATCGCCGATGCGAATATCCTTGCGGGCGATTTCATCAGCATTGTGCAAGGTCGCATTAGATACGACCACGCCGCCGACACTTACAGGCAAAAGTTTGGCAACCGGCGTCAAGGCACCGGTACGTCCAACCTGTATTTCAATATCAAGTAATCGTGTACGTGCCTGTTCCGCTGGAAATTTGTGCGCAATGGCCCAGCGCGGTGCGCGCGAGACCATGCCCAGCCGTTCCTGCAAATCAAGTCGGTCAACCTTATAGACGACACCGTCGATATCATAGCCAAGGGCGCTGCGTTGCAATTCGATCTGCGCGTAAAACCGCATCAGGCCATCAACATCTGTTGCAAGTGCGGCAATCGGATTGATCGGCAGGCCCCAGTCACCAAAACATTTAATCATTTCTGACTGGGTCGCTGCTGGCAACTGACTTGTCTCGCCCCAGGCATAGGCAAAAAAAGCCAGGGGGCGACTGGCGGTAATGGCTGAATCAAGCTGGCGCAGGGAACCTGCTGCTGCGTTGCGCGGATTGGCGAATGGTTCTGCGCCCTGTTCAACCTGACGGGTATTCAGTGCCTGAAAATCCAAATGCGTCATATATACTTCGCCGCGAAT
>CAISDR010000501.1 GCA_903884125.1 uncultured bacterium | reverse complement strand
GTGCTGGAAATCGCCTTGTTGCTGGTGACACTGTATGCGATGCGGACACTGATCAGACCTAATCTCGGAATCATTCGCAATGATCCATCGGCCCTGGAACATCTTAAGGGCAGCGTCATTCCATCTTGACTGGTCCTTGACCGGATCATGTTGTAATATCGTCTGGTAATTTTTAGCGGGGAAGGAAGCCACATGGCCATCACGCGTATTTTTAGCTCGGCAGATGATGCCCGCGCGGCTGCAGCCGAATTGGTGGCAGACGGTTTTAGCGCGTCCAATATTGAAATCTTTTCTGGTGGCGTCAGTGCCTTCACGCTGGTAAGCGCCGGTGTGCTGAAATCCAACGCGGCGAGTTATCTTGACGGCATGGCAAAAGGGGCGAGCCTGCTTTTGGTCCATGCGCCCATGGGTACCGCGGCTGCTGCAACGGAAATCCTGGGACAGCGGCGCAGTTCGGATTCATCTGACGTAACCGTGCAATATGAAGCCAGGCTTTGGGATGACACGGCACCTTTGTCGTCGGCGCTCAAGATACCTGCCGTCATCGACATGCCCGCCATATTTTCTTACTGGTGGAACATTCCGACCCTGTCGGCCAATCGCCCGGCGACACAGGAAACATCGTTTGGCCTGCCGCTGACTTCGACCAATCCGACGCCGCTGTCAGGCATTTTCGGGCTAAAGGTGCTGGCCAAGAATCCGGCAATTTTATCCTCGATGATCGGGCTGCCAACCCTGATCTGATCACCGACGGATATTATAATTGGCGGCGTGCCTTCGTTGTGCGCCGCTTTTTTTTGCCGCGATCATGGGCATAAAAATGGCCGGGATTCGAAGAACCCCGGCCGTTCTGAACACACCATAGGGACCAAAAGGTTACTACGGAGTGGCCGGTGCTGTTACGGCAGCGGCCGGCTTTGCGTGTCCTTGCCAATAGCCGGAGAACCATGTGGTGTGCGAGAGCACAGCATAATGGACCAGCAGGGCAATGACCAGGACAGTGCCGAGAAACAACGGTAAGCCAACGGTCGGGTTGACCACCAGCCAAATTCTACCTTGGTTCATTTTGGGATCCTCCTAGTGAAGCCAGGGTGAATATGTATAAGCAAGAATATGAGCAAATACCGCGATCAGGAAAAAGATGCGGGATCCGTCAATTACATGCTTATGCAATTCCAGAGCTTCCGGCAGGGTCAGGCCCGAAGGCCAAACTCTATTCGGGTCATCTGACATAGGTTTTTCTCCTTTCTAGACGTTTTATTGGCCGGTTAGGGCCAATACCCTGCGGGTCATCGGGACACGATTCCGTGCTGTGCAAATGACAATACGGAACACGCCTCCCTTTACATGTCTCGCAGAGTTGACATATATATCAGAAGGTAAATGTCATAACAAGTTGACATAACCGCTGATCGTGTCCTTTTTGCCCTTATCTGCCAGGAAGTTCCGCGATGAATTCGCCTTCAGTGCTGACCCCAAATCCGCTTCTGGAACCCCTTCTGGTAATAGCTGCCCCCAACCCGCGTCTGCGCGTAAAATCGAGCCCGGTTTTGCTTGTTGATGATGACTGCCGCCTGCTTATGGACCGGATGCTTGATCTGGTCAGGGCGCAGAATGCACTGGGATTGGCCGCTGTGCAGATTGGCGCGGACAAACGAGTGGTGGTCGTAAATGTTGGTGTTGGTGATCAGGCACCGGTCCCGCGTTTTTTGGTGAATCCGGAAATCATCAGGCGTTCCCGTCAGCGGGTCATTTCCGAAGAAAGCTGCCTGTCGATACCCGGTTACGTGGGATTGATCCAGCGATCGAATGAAGTCACCGTTCGCTTTCTGGATTACCACGGCAGGCCAGCTGACCTGCAGGCAAGCGGTTTGCTGGCGGTTTGCATCCAGCACGAAATAGATCATCTGGACGGGCGTCTGTTCACCGATCACCTATCATTGACCCAGCGACTGTCGCGCCGATGGGAAGAATTCAGATTCCGGCGCGATGCAAGACAAAGTCAGGCTGGGCATAGGCAAAAACGCGCACCTGTAATAAACTAGCGGCAAACCTCAAGGGCGGAGAAAGATGATGGATCGGATATTAGGCACCAAAGCGCAATCGGCCTTTATTTTCGGCCTGTTTGTGCAATTGGCCATGGTCGTGGCCGGGCATTTTGATCATCCCCTGATTGCGCTGTTCGCGCCACTGGACTGTCTGATCGCCTTTTTTGCCGGGTTGGTCTATGCCGTCGGCGCACAAAAAGTTGCCTTGTGGGAACGTGCTTATGGCGGCGCACTGGTTGGCGGCACGTCTGCGCTGGTTGCAATTATCGCGTCGGTTCAACTCGGCGATACGCCCATTGAAATCCTGATGATCGGAACCCTGTTATCCGGCATTACCGGATCAGTTGGCGGGATGATCGGCCGTGAATGGTCATCCACCCAACGCGCCTGAGGATCAGACGCTCACAAACTGAAAGGGCGCGCGGGTTGAAAACGTCAAACCGCGCGCCCTAATCAGAACGTACCGGTTTTCCGGACTATTTCAGCGTCTTTAGATAGGCGACCACATTCACGCGGTCTTTTTCGTCGGCCAGGCCCACAAAGCTCATCTTTGTGCCCTGAACTGTCTTCATCGGCGCAATCAGATAGTTCAGCAGCGTCGGCTCGTCCCAGGTCTTGCCGAACGCCTTCATGCCATTCGAATAGGAATAATTGGCAATTGATGCCGACGGCCGGCCGACGACGCCATACAGGCTCGGGCCAATTTTATTCTGCCCTGCCACGTCTGAATGGCAAACCATGCATTTCTTGAATACAACCTTGCCGGCTTCCACATCGCCATCGGCCAGGGCTGGTCCTGCCAATGCCAAAGCGCTGGCCGCCAAAATCAATGCTGGATATTTCATAGGTCCTCCTTGGGGAGTGTTCGCAAAAGGGTTACAGAGTTAATTCAGCCGGCGGACAATTTCACCAGATCATGGCCCGGAAAAGGGGGCATTCAGCCGCACAACTTCCAGATTCAAAATCCCTGCAAAAGTCACCCATGCCAGATACGCAGACAGCAGCCGAACGGATGTCAAGGATACAGCATTTACCACCTTCATCATCGCAATTATCGACAGCCAGAGCGCTATGACCTCCACCAGCGCCCAATCCGGGCGGTGCCAGTGGAAAAACAGTTCACTCCACAGCCCATTCAATAAAACATTAAGGGCAAATGTGACGAGAATTTTCTGACGGACCAGCTTTTGTCGGGCCCCCAGCCAGGCAATGATCCCGGCCATGGTGGTCAGGGCAAATATGATGGTCCAGGCCGGGCCAAAGGCCCAGGTGGGCGGATTCCAGGCAGGCTTTTGCAGTTCAACGTACCAGGGGCCGATATCCGTGGCACTTGCCCCAAGCATGGCAACCGCCATGGCCGATAAGACACCCACAGCAATGGCACGCCAGCGCCGTGCCGGGGATATTGAACTCATGCTTTCAGCAGGCCGGTCAGATGGGCCAGATCCTTGAAGAAGATTTTGACATGCGCCAGTGGTTTGGCGCGCACCAGTTCCTTGTTCATATAGGCCTCAAACGTCAGGCGCTGCACATCGGGATCACGGCACATCTGCACAAAACGCTCGCGGCGGTTTTCGGTGCCATACCAGTAATATTGCATGATGCCCAGAATCCAGAACACCAGCCCATGCGCCTTCATGAACTGCTGGCGTGCACTGGCCAGTGCTTTGGCCTTGCCGGTGACCAGAAAACGGTCCACCGCATCCGCCACCAGATGGCCACAGAACATCGCGTAATAAATGCCTTCTCCCGAGGCAGGTGCCACAACACCGGCGGCATCACCTGCCAAAATCACATCGCGGCCATTGTCCCAGCGGCGCAAGGGTTTCATGGGAATGGGTGCGCCTTCGCGGCGGATCACCTCGGCCTGACCCAGGCCGGAAGCATCGCGCAGGGCGCCCACCGCGCTGCGCAGGGAAAAACCCTTTTGTGCTGACCCGGTACCAACGCTGGTCGTCTCACCATGGGGAAAAATCCAGCCATAGAAATCCGGTGAATGTTTACCCTGATAATAGACATCACAGCGCTTGGCATCAAAATCCACATCATTGGATTTCGGCGAACGGATGATTTCATGATAGGCGAAAACATATGGCACTTTTTCAGCACCGGGCACCGCCTGTCGCGCAACACCGGATGCCGCACCATCGGCACCAATCACGCATTTCGCCCGCACGTGTGATGTTGTGCGCGTGCCATCGGGCAGGGTGTGGGAATATTCAATCAGCGATGTGCCATCATGATCGCGGGTCAATTGTTCAAAAGTGCCGGTGCGGCGCATGGCACCGGCGGATGCTGCGCGATTGCGCAGCCATTCGTCAAAAACCTCGCGATCAACCATGCCGACAAATCCACCCTGAATGTGAATATCGACCTTTTCTGATTTTGGCGAGATCATCCGCGCGCAGGTGATTTTTGCCACCAGCAACTCATCTGGAATTTCAAAATCCTTGATCAGGCGCGGCGGAATTGCGCCACCACAGGGTTTGATGCGACCGGCACGATCAAGCAGTAAGACCTGATGACCTTTTTGTGCCAGTTCCTGCGCGGCCGTCGCCCCCGACGGGCCCCCGCCGACAACCACCGCATCAAAGGTTTCAAGCTCGCTCATCATCCATCTCCCTGACCTGATTTGGCTGTTGCGGATATAAGACCAAAAGACTGACCGGCTCGCTCGTTTACTGGTTTGTGTTCTAGTTGACGTGCTTGATAGGCAGCAATCAAGAATAAAAATGCCTGCGTGAAAAATACCGCTGCATAGGCATTGTCCGGTGCGCCCAGCATCTGGCGCGCCAGATCACTTGCACCGGTGCCAGCCAGTCCGCCAATGGCGAATGCGACAGCTTGCGCACCGCCCCATATGCCCATCCGCATCCCCTCGCGACCTGGTGTTCCCTTGCCTGCAAGCCGCATCATGGTACCAATAGCTGATACGGCAAACGTGCCATTGGACAGCCCCAGAAAAAATACAATTGGCCGGATGGGCAAAACCTGTCCGGCCATTCCAGCCAGCGCCAGGGCGCAAATGAAGATTGCCGATGCCACGCACCCGCCAATAATCCAGCCGGACATTGTGCCCAGACGTGCACCGGCAATGGCTACAATGATCATGCCCACCAATGCGCCAGCATGTTGCAGGCCGGTCAGTTGGGTGGACTCACCGGGCGTGAGGCCAAGCACGGTTCCGGCAAAAGGCTCGAACACAAGTTCCTGTGCGCTATAGGCCAGCATCGAAATAAAAATGAATATTGTCAGTCGCCGCGCGGCGGGTTCCGACCAGACTTCAATCAGCGTGTCGCGAAAATCATGGGTGGATCGCGCTGAAGAAACAGCCGGTGCGGTATTCGGTCGCCCTTCAATGCCCCAAAGGGCAAATATTGTTATCGTGCAGATTATGGCTCCCACACTGGCCGTCACCGCGACCAGTCTTTCTGGAGAAAACGGATCCAGAAATTTTCCCGCCATGCCAGCGGTGATCACAAAGCCCAGGATCATCATCAGCCAGACGATGGTGGCGGCGGCCGGGCTGCGCATCGGGCTGACGCGCTTGGCCAGCAGGGCCAGCAAAGATGTGCCTGCCGCCCCAACGCCCATCCCGATCATTGTGTAGGCGATCACTGCCAGTATGACGCCAGCCACAAGCTGGCTGCCCATAAGCGCTGTTGCAAAAGATGCGGCCAGACCGCCCAGGGTCAGCACAAAGATGCCACCCAGAATCCATGGCGTGCGTCGGCCACCACGATCTGAACCATGACCAAATCCCGGCCGGGCAATCTGGATGAAATAATGCCAGGCAATCAGGAACCCGGGCAACAGCGCCGGCAGTCCCCATTCCACCACCATGACCCGGTTCATGGTGGAAGTGGCCAGCACAACAACCGAACCAATCGATGCCTGCACAAGCCCCAGGCGCACAATGCCGATCCAGCCCAGATCAGGCTGGTTGCCTGCCAATGGTGCGCCTGCCGGTTCGGTCATGGGACGACACCTGCACCTGATCCCAGAGCAATGGCTGCAATCAGCATGCCCGAGACATAAAGGCTGGTGCCGGTTGCATTATACCAGGGTGCATTGGCCTGGGGTGCTTCGACCAGTCGCGTCATCAGTCGTGCCTGAATCAGAAGCACGATGGCAATCAGCGCGCCGGATAACGGATGGCCCCACAAAAACATCAGCCCAATCACTACAATCTGGGGCAGGCCCATGACCAGACAGGCAAGGCTTGCTGCGCGTTCAACACCCAGCATCACCGGCAGGGAATTCACGCCCATGCGGATGTCACCTTCAACCGACTTGAAGTCATTAAGCGTCATGATCCCGTGCGCGCCAAGGCTGTATAAAAACGCCAATATCATGATCGGCCAGTCCGGCATGCGCACGCCCATGACGATGGCACCCGTGACCCAGGGCAGACCTTCGTAACAAAGTGCTACCGCACTGTTGCCCCACCATCCGTTCAGCTTCAGTCGAAAGGGCGGCGCGCTATAGGCCCAGGCCAGGATCAGTCCGAATACCGCCGCACCAAATCCCCACGGCCCCAGAACGGTTGCCACGATCAGTGACAGAATGGTCCAGATGATGGCGATATAAAGACCCCAGCGTCCGGGCATGCGTCCTGACGGAATCGGGCGGTTTGGTTCATTGATCGCGTCCACATGACGGTCGAACCAGTCATTGGCGGCCTGGCTGGTGCCACATACCAGTGGCCCCGCAAGCAATATGCCACCAATGACGGTGGGCCAGTGCAGTGTGATCGTTGCGCCCGAAGATACGACCCCGCACCCCAAGGCCCACATGGGGGCAAACCACGTAATCGGCTTTAGTAATTCTGCGACGGTCTTTAAGGCCGGAGCCTGCATAAAACTTCCCAACTATTCCCCGTCGTCATCCTTACCCAGCTGGTCCAATCCGAAGCGTCGCAATTTGACATACAGGCTCTGCCGACTAAGACCCAACATGCCAGCGGCGGACGCGCGATTGTCGCCGGTCATTTCCAGCGCAGCTTCGATGCACAGCCGCTCGATCACATCCGCGGTCTCGCGCACCAGATCCTTTAATGGCACCCGACCAACCAGTTCGGTCAATTGTGCCACAGACCGGGGTAACTGACGTCCACCGGATTCATCATTGACCAGCCTGCGATCAACATTGCGAATTGAAAATCCGAATAAGGTCTGACCGGCTTCCTGAAAACGCGACGCTGATACCTCGACTTCGGATGTGGTACCGAACTGTCCGCGCAGGGCCGTTGAAAAAAGCCGGATGGTGCCGTGCTGGCGCAGATTGGCAAACACCACATCCATTTCGGTGCTGGCACGTCCGAGCCACCGTTGAAGGGGTTCGGATTTTGCCTGTGTGCTGGTGGCCAGTTGTGCCATATCCAGAAAGGCCGGATTGGCGGACAGAATGTGACCGTCCGCACCCGTGATGACAACACCATCAGGCGCATTCTGCACCATGGTGATCATCTGACGTTGGGGATCATTGGCTGCCAGTGCACCGTCGTTTGGCGCTGTCGTAGCCAATCGCACCAGGAAAAACGATTGATTGTCCTGGCGGAAAATTGATGCGGTCACCCGCACACTCACAGCACCAGCCGAAAGTTCTGCGACAATATTGTCGACGCTTCCGGCTGCACGCACGCCCGATAACATGGACCGGATCGCGCCCGCACTGTCACCTGCAAAAAGATCAAAGAAAATGCGCCCGAGCATGAAGCTGGTTACTTCACCCAGCAACTGGCAGGCGGCCGGATTGGCTTCAACAATTTTGCCCGTTGTCGCATCAACCACCAGAACTGCTTCAGCCGAGATTTCAAATAGCAGCCGGTAGCGCGTCTCTGCCTGGCGCAGGCGGGCATAATCGCGCTCCATCGCCTGCTGGGCGTCCATAAGTCTTTGCTGAAGGGCAGTCACCTGACGCATATCGCGGCCAAGGGCTACGATATTGCCCTTGTCCTTGATCTGGACCGCCGAGAAAAGAATCGGAATAGATGCGCCGCTGGCCGAGGCATAGTTCAGATGCCGCCAGGCGGTCGCAGACTTTGATGAAGATTCCCGTCGCAGGGATTCAACTTTGTTGCGACTATCAACCATTACCGTGCTTGCCCAGGGTTGGCCCAGCCATTTGACGTAACCTTCAAGCTCCAGTGCCAGATCATCATTTTGAAATGACAGGTCGCGGACAAGTCCTGCCTCATCAATGACCAATGCTATATCGGTCGCTGCAGCAATCAAGGCTGCCGCAGATTGTGCGTCCAGGCTTCGCAGCGATTCCGAAGGAGAAAGGAATTCCTTCACGACTGAGTATATCCTCTAGAGTCAAAGCTCCCCTTCTTCTAAACGGCTTCATCCACAAATCCAAACAATTAGAAGCGGTCAAGGCAGAAGTGCCAGAAGGTTATGTGCTTGATAGATTGCGTGACGACCGTTAACGGCCGCCGCATTGGCGCCCACTTTAGCGGCATATTCGGGATTGGCGACAAAGGTCGGGCCACCCACCACCACCCCGACCGACCGGTTCTGGGAGGCTCGACGCAGGGT
>CAISDR010000500.1 GCA_903884125.1 uncultured bacterium | reverse complement strand
TTTCGATCCCTTTATAGCAGATACCTTAAGAGGCCCCTTTGCCATTCGCGCGGGCGTCGAGAGATTCCGCAATTGAAGAATCGATGATTTCTGCGGCCAAATCAAATTGCGCATTTGTAGTTGTGAAAGGCGGGACGAACCGTAACATGGACGCTTTCCGCCTGACGCTCAAAAACAGGCCCTTTTGGTTACAGCGGTCGCCAACATCCTTGGCAAAGCCAAAGAAGGCCTCTTTGGATTCTCTATCCCGAACAAATTCAAGGCCATGCAGCAGCCCTCGGCCCCGGATATCTCCAATTACTTCATAGCGTTGGGCCATATTTTCCAGGTGGTCCCGCCAATATTTTCCCATCGCTTTAGCTTTTGCGGCCAGCCCCTCGTCGACCAGTAGCCGGACACTTGCCGTTCCCGCAGCACAGCCAAGCGGGTCATTCGTGTGAGAATGTCCCATGACCAATCCTGCGGCAAAAGCCTTTTCTTCGACCTCCGGCGTCGAGATCATTGCGCTAACCTCGATGCCGCCGCCAAAATGCTTTGACAAAGTTAAGATATCGGGAATGACGCCTTCATGTTCGCACGCAAACATATCGCCGGTTTTTCCCATTCCCGTCTGGGCTTCGTCAAAGATCAGCAGCATGCCGCGCTCGTGGCAGGCTTCTTTCAGGGCCGCCAGCCATCCCGGCGGTGGCTCGATAACGCCGCCCGCACTGAAAATCGGTTCGGTCAGAACCGCGGCCAGTTCGCCGCAGCTCTGGGCGTCCAGCAGCTCCATGCTGAGTTTCAGACATTGAAGCTCGCAGGAAGGATAGGAAAGCTTCAGCGGACAACGGTAGCAATACGGCGTGATAATTGCGTAAACGCCTGGTTGCCCCGGACCATAGCCCGTGTGCCAGCCATCGACGAAAGTGACCTGACGCGCCATATCCCCAAGACCGGCCATATTCAGATGCGGTGCGGCAACCTCAAAGCCACCGGTCGCTTTTTTGGCAACCGTTAATGCTGCCTCATTCGCGTCACTTCCAGATGTCAGGAATGTCGACTTCTTCAATGGGCGCGGAACAATCTGACCCAGCTCCTTGGCAAGCTCAATCTCTTTGGTATTCAGAATGGTATTGCCGCAATGCACAAGTGTGCGCAGGCTCGCTTCAACAGCATCCGCAATTTTTGGATGACTGTGACCAAAGGCAGCGCACATCTGGCCAGAATTGAAATCCAAATACTCTTTGCCGGTCGTATCAACGACAACGCTTCCGGAACCTGAAACGATAATTGGTACCGGAAAGGCAAATTTATCCCGGCGACCGCGAAAGCTGTATTCAGTCGCCGTATCAAACAATTCCTGTTCCCGGGGGCCTACCACATGGTTACCGTCAGCAGCCATCTCTTCGCCTCTTCCTGTATTCGCTCCTGCGAGACACACTCGACAAGGTAGCTTGGTCGAAAACTTAAACTTGAGATTGGTCGACGCCGAAGCTGACAGCTAGGACCAAGGAACAAGTTGTAAAAGAATTATCTTTGGAACCGGTTCATTGTCCGGTGATATCCTTCAATGACATAAGAAAAATTACAAGTCAAACAATTTTGGAAACGTTTCCGTTTTTAAATCCACAGTGTTTCCAGGCTGATTACCTGGCAATCAGACTACGTCCGATTAGCTGTCGGTGAATTTGGTTGGTCCCTTCCCATATCTGCGTAATCTTGGCATCACGCATCAGTCGCTCGACCCTCAAATTCCTCATATAACCCGTACCACCATGGAGCTGGACGGCCTCAGTGCTCATTTTCATCGCAAGGTCAGAGGCGCGCATCTTGAGGATCGACGCTTCGGTGGCAAGATCCGTGGCGCCCGCTTCCACTTGCCGGGCCAAATGCCAAAGTAACGTCTCGCACATCATGAGCTCTGCGAAAAGATCAGCGAGCAAGAACTGAACGCCCTGAAACTCTATAATGCGCCGCTTGAACTGCTTTCGTTCGTTGACATAGGAAACCGCATCCTCAAAGGCAGCTCGTGCTATGCCAAGCGCGTGCGCCGCAACGCTGGGTCTGGATTTGTTAAGAAATCCAAACAGCATAGGCATTCCCGCACCCGGCTGACCTAAAAGATTTTCGCGGGGCACGCGGCAATTGTCGAAAACCAGTTCCGCAGTGCTTGAC
>CAISDR010000499.1 GCA_903884125.1 uncultured bacterium | reverse complement strand
TACGACGTCGAACGCAAGTTCCGCGAAACACGCCTTTATCAGGTGGCACCAATAAGCACGAACCTGATCCTGACCTATGTGGCCGAACATGTTCTGGGGCTGCCCAGGTCGTATTGATCAGGTCGCGGACAACGCTTCACGAATGCGTTTTTCGACCAAGACACGATCCTGCATTGGCAGACTTCCAATGCGGATTCCTTCGCTGGCCTGTATGGTCGCGATCTTTGCAGTTCGTACCACTGAATCCGCGGGAAGCCCTGCCTGATCCAGATTGGAAATATTCACGTCTGTGTGCCATGCGTGGTTTTCAGCGCTGGTGATCATCAAGACCCAGACAAGCCCATGTTCACGCTGTATGTCATCTGCCACCACCAACGCCGGTCGTCGTTGTCGAACCGGTCGATCTGTATAGGGAAATGGAACCTTGATGACATCCCATGGTTCAAAGTTTGGCATAGGCACGCCGATCCGCGTCCGATCCCCATTCGTCAAAATTTGTAAAAGGGTCCTCGGTCGCATCTGTCGGGTTTCGGGACAATACAACCCGATCCCCTTCGATCAGATAGGCTATTTCATCGCCTGTCTTTAATTGAAGAGCCAGGCGCACGGATTGCGGGATGATCGTCTACGCCTTGCTGGTCAGCTTGCTGGTAATCATCTGTCACCAATGAAAGGAAATTCCTTACATCAGCATTGATCGAATTGGCGATGCCTGTCAACGGTGGCCGAAATATCGCCATATCGTACCCCCCGTTGGCTGCAAATCCTGGTTCATTGGAAATCCAGGTGGATGCGTTACCAATTCAATTTGCGGGCTTCATTTGATGTCACCCAAGACGGGGTCCATTACCTCGGCAGTTCACTGGTGCCCATCAGCATTTCGTCGACAGCGCGGGCGCACTGGCGGCCTTCGCGGATCGCCCAGACCACCAGTGACTGGCCCCGGCGCATGTCACCGCATGAAAAAATACCATCGACGCTGGTGCGATAATTGATGGTATCTGCCGCCACATTGCCGCGCGGGTCGAGCGTTACGCCGGTCTGTTCAATCAGGCCTGCCGTACGCGGGCCGGTAAATCCCATGGCCAGCAGCACCAGATCGGCTTTTAACTGAAAAGTGCTGTCGGGGATCTCGCGCATTTCCATACGTCCCTGATCATTTTTGACCCATTCCACGCGCGCGCATTCCAATGCGGTGATGTCCGCACCATTGCCAATGGCCCGCTTGGTCAGGACTGACCAGTCACGGGTGCAACCTTCTTCCTGACTGGATGAGGTGCGCATGCGCTGAGGCCATTCCGGCCATACCAGCGCCTTGTTTTCCTTTTCCGGCGGGCGCGGCATGATTTCGATCTGGGTGACCGATGCAGCCCCCTGACGGATCGAGGTACCGATACAATCCGATCCGGTATCGCCGCCGCCGATCACTACCACATGCTTGTCCCTGGCGGATAATGTGCCACGTGGTGCGGCGCGCAGTTCATCATCACCGGCATTGCGCTTGTTCTGCTGGGTCAGGAATTCCATGGCATAGCGAACGCCCGCCAGTTCCGTACCGGGAATATCCAGCGGGCGCGGCTGTTCAGCACCACCGGCCATTACCACCGCATCATAATTTTCCCGCAGCGAGGCGATGGATATCACTACGCCGACTTCCATGCTGGTGCGGAATTCAACACCTTCGGCTTCCATCTGCTGGCCGCGGCGGTTGATCAGCTGCTTTTCCATTTTGAAATCGGGAATGCCATAGCGCAGCAGGCCGCCGATCCGATCCTGCTTTTCAAACACGGTCACCCGATGTCCGGCGCGCGCCAGTTGCTGGGCGCAGGCAAGACCTGCGGGGCCAGAGCCGATAATGGCCACCCGCTTGCCGGTTTTCACCGACGCGATCTGGGGTCTGATCCAGCCTTCCTGCCAGCCGCGATCTACGATCTGGCATTCAATGGATTTGATCGTGACCGGCGTGTCTTCGATATTCAGCGTGCAGGATGCCTCGCACGGGGCAGGGCAGATGCGTCCGGTGAATTCCGGAAAATTGTTGGTGGAGTGCAATGCTTCCAATGCATTCTGCCAGTCATCGGCATAAACCAGCTGGTTCCAGTCCGGGATCATATTATTGACCGGACAACCATTATGGCAGAATGGAATGCCGCAATTCATGCAGCGTGATGCCTGCTCGCGCAATTGCGGCGCGGGCAGGGGCACCACAAATTCATGCCAGTGGGTGATGCGTTCCGCAGGCTTGGTATAGCTGCGGTCATGACGCTGGTATTCCAGAAAACCTGTGACTTTTCCCATGATCTTTGTGCTCCGGCGCAGATCTATTCGGCGGCGGCGGGCGCGCTTTGGTGGCGCGCTGCCTCGATATCCAATAGCGCCCGGCGGTAATCCTTGGGCATGACTTTGACAAATGATGCGATAGAATTCGGCCATTGATCCAGCAGGCGACGCGCGGTCTGGCTGCCAGTGTATAAAAGATGCCGTTCCAAAAGGATTCTGAGCCGGGCTGCATCATGGGCAAGCATATTACCCATACCTGAATCCTCAACACCCGGTGCTGACTGCAGCGGACGTCCTGCATCATCACCCGTTTCGCCATCGGGGCTGATGACTTCAATATCAACCATGGACCGGTTACACTGTGAACAGAACAGATGATGTTCATCCAGTACATAGGCAATACCGCCCGACATGCCAGCAGCGAAATTGCGACCCGTCGGGCCCAATACCACCACGACCCCACCGGTCATATATTCACAGCCGTGATCGCCCACACCTTCGACGACAGCGACGGCACCGGAATTGCGTACGGCAAACCTTTCGCCTGCGACCCCTTCGAAATAGGCTTCACCAGCGATGGCACCATAAAGCACCGTGTTGCCGACGATAATGTTCTGGCCCGCCGTGCGCCTTGTGTCGTCCGGTGGCTGTACGATCACACGCCCACCGGATAATCCCTTGCCCACATAGTCGTTGCCATCACCGTGCAGATCCAGGGTGATACCACGCGCCAGGAATGCGCCAAAACTCTGGCCAGCCACCCCGGTCAGCCGTACATGAATCGACTGATCGGGCAGGCCGTGATGGCCGTAGCGGCGCGCCACGTCGCCAGAAAGCATCGCACCGACCGAACGATTGACATTCCGGATGATGGTATCGATACGAACCGGCGTGGCACTCTCAAGCGCAGGCATCGATTGCGCGATCAACTGATGGTCAAGTGCTGCATCCAGCCCGTGGTTCTGAACATCCACCTGATAGAGCGGCGTGTGAAGTTTTACCGGCACCTGATGAAGGATGCGCGACAGGTCCACCCCTTGAGCCTTCCAGTGGCTCATGGCGCGATGCATGTCCAGACGATCAACGCGCCCGACCATATCTTCGACTTTGGCTATGCCAAGGGCCGCCATAATCTCGCGCAATTCTTCAGCCACAAAAAAGAAATAATTGATCACATGTTCCGGCTGACCGGTAAAGCGCGCACGCAGGACCGGGTCTTGTGTGGCAACACCAACCGGGCAGGTGTTCAGGTGACACTTGCGCATCATGATACAACCGGCTGCGATCAGCGGTGCTGTGGCAAAGCCGAATTCTTCAGCTCCCAAAAGCGCGCCGATGGCAACGTCGCGGCCGGTACGCAGACCGCCATCAACCTGTACCGCAATGCGCGAGCGCAGACCGTTCAGCAGCAATGTCTGCTGTGTTTCGGCCAGACCGATTTCCCACGGGCTGCCTGCATGTGTCAGCGATGTCAGGGGCGAGGCGCCGGTACCCCCTTCATAGCCGGAAATGGTGACGTGATCGGCACGGGCTTTGGCAACACCAGCTGCAACCGTGCCGACACCCACTTCGGATACCAGCTTGACCGAAATGCGCGCCACCGGATTGACATTTTTAAGATCGTGGATCAGTTGCGCCAGATCTTCGATGGAATAGATGTCATGATGCGGCGGCGGTGAAATCAGGCCGACGCCGGGTGTGGAATGACGCACTTTGGCAATGTTCTTGTCAACCTTGTGGCCGGGCAGCTGCCCACCTTCGCCGGGCTTTGCCCCCTGAGCCATTTTGATCTGAATATCATCAGCATTGACCAGATATTCGGCGGTTACGCCAAACCGGCCTGATGCCACCTGCTTGATGGCCGAGCGCATGGAATCGCCATTGGCCATTTTCGGGAACCGGTCGGCCTCTTCGCCGCCTTCGCCTGTATTGGATCGCCCGCCGATACGGTTCATGGCGATGGCAAGCGTCGTATGTGCCTCGCGCGAGATTGATCCAAAGCTCATCGCACCGGTCGAAAACCGCTTGACGATTTCGGATGCGGGCTCAACCTCGTCCAGCGCGATGGGCTTGGCTGCAAATTTAAAATCCATCAAGCCACGCAGCGTCAATAACCGCTCGCTCTGCTCGTTGATCTCTTTGGCAAAAGCACGGTACTTGTCGGGCATGTTGCCACGTACGGCATGCTGCAATGCCGAGATCGTGGTCGGCGTCCAGGCATGTTCTTCGCCACGCAGGCGGAACGCATAGGTACCACCCACATCCAGCATGTTGCGATAGATGGGATTATCCGAATAGGCGTCGCGGTGACGGCGCAGGGATTCTTCAGCAATCTCTTTGATACCGATGCCTTCAATCGTGGACACAGTACCGGTGAAATATTTTTCGACAAAGGCGGTGGACAGACCAACCGCGTCAAAAATCTGCGCACCGCAATAGGACTGATAGGTTGATATGCCCATCTTGGACATGACCTTCAGGATGCCTTTGCCAATCGCCTTGATATAGTTCTTTTTCAGAACGTCATAAGCTTGGCTCAGTCCCTGATGGACCCGTATTGCTTCAATCGTCTCGAATGCCAGATACGGGTTCACGCCTTCGGCGCCATAGCCGGCCAGCACACAGAAATGATGAACCTCGCGGGCTTCACCGGTTTCAATCACCAGGCCGGTCTGCATGCGCAGGCCCTGACGGATCAGGTGGTGGTGTGTTGCCGCTGTTGCCAGGGCCGCGGGGATGGGGACACGGCTGGGCGAGGTTTCACGATCTGACAGGATCAGAATGTTGAAATCCGCCAGCACCGCATCGGTCGCCTCGTGGCAGATGCGCTGGATGGCGCGGTCCAATCCTTCAACCCCTTCGGCTACATCCCAGGTGATGTCGATGGTGGTGGTGCGGAATGCGCCATCCAGCACATCGGATACCGACCGGATCTTGGCAAGATCATCATTGGACAAAACTGGCTGGGCTACTTCCAGCCGCTTGTGCGTTCCCGCATGATGTCCCAGCAGATTGGGCCGTGGCCCGATCATCGAAATCAGCGACATCACCAGTTCTTCGCGTATCGGGTCGATAGGCGGATTGGTCACCTGGGCAAAATTCTGCTTGAAATAATCATAAAGCAGGCGCGAGCGCTTGGATAACACCGCCAGCGGCGTATCTGTGCCCATTGATCCGATCGGATCATCGGCACCAACAGCCATCGGTTCGATAAAGCGGCTCAGATCTTCCTGCGTATAGCCAAAGGCCTGCTGGCGATCGAGCAGACTGCCCGTATCATTGACCCGTGCCGGTGCCGTGTCCTCGCCGGGTGTGGGCAGATCTTCAAGCTTGTACTGGGTTTCCTTCAGCCATTCATCAAACGGGTTTGCATCGGCGAGCTGGGATTTGATCTCCTCGTCCTCGATGATCCGGCCCTGTTCAAGATCGATCAGCAGCATCTTGCCCGGTTGCAGACGCCACTTGCGGACAATTGAAGATTCTTCGATCGGCAACACACCGGATTCCGATGCCATGACCACATGATCATCATCGGTGACCAGAAAACGCGCAGGACGCAGGCCATTGCGGTCCAGCGTCGCGCCGATCTGGCGGCCATCGGTAAAGGCAATGGCTGCCGGGCCGTCCCATGGTTCCATCAGGGCCGCGTAATATTCGTAAAACGCCTTGCGCTTGGGATCCATCTGCGGATTGCCAGCCCAGGCTTCAGGGATCAGCATCATCACTGCCTGTGCCAGGGGATAGCCACCGGCCAGCAGCAGTTCCAGTGCGTTGTCCAGACATGCGGTATCAGACTGACCGTGAGGGATCAGTGGCCACATCTTGTCCAGATCGGGTCCCAGAAGGTCGGATGACAGGGTTCGCCTGCGCGCATTCATCCAGTTGACGTTGCCGCGCACGGTGTTGATTTCGCCATTATGGGCAATGAACCGGTAAGGATGCGCCAGCTTCCACGACGGGAACGTATTGGTTGAAAAACGCTGATGGACCATGGCCAGCGCCGACTGGGTCAGCGGGTCCACAAGGTCCTTGTAGAACGTGCCGACCTGATGGGCCAGCAGCAGACCTTTGTAGACCACAGTTCGCGTCGAGAATGACGGCATGTAAAACTGGTCGAGCCCCGGAATGCGCTTTTTCTGCGCCAGTTCCATCAGCGGGTTCTGGGTCTGCTTGCGGATCGCCAGAATTTTGCGCTCAAAGGCGTCCTGATCGCGCACATTCGGGCCGCGGCCCACAATGGCCTGCCGGATGACCGGCATCTGCGCCAGCACGGACTGGCCAAGGCCGTGGATATCGACGGGCACCTCGCGCCATGCAATCAGGCGTTGACCCTCGACCCGAATGAACCGTTCGAATTGTTCAATAGCCGCATTCTGGGCCGCCGCACCCGGCGGCAGAAAGCACATGGCGACTGCATAATCACCCGGTGCCGGCAGATCGATCCGGGACTTTTCAGCCCAGTCGCGCAACAGCGCATCGGGGATCTGTATCAGAATACCCGCACCATCACCCATTAACGGGTCAGCACCCACCGCCCCGCGATGGTCCATATTGATCAGGATCTGTAAGCCACGTTTGACAATGCCATGCGTCCGCACGCCTTTGATATTGGCAATAAAGCCGACACCACAGGAATCGTGTTCGTTCGCCGGGTCGTAAAGACCTTGTCTCTCGTGATGATCCATCAGCCCAACCTACTCCTTTTGGTCTCTAATCTAGGTCTGCCCTGTATTTTTGGAATGCCCCGTGCGTCGGCCAGTCGCAATGTCCGCAACTTTCCCCGAAAGCGGCCTTGTTACCCAAATGGTAACCAGCCGCAGCCGGGCACACAAAAGCCGGTCCTGAAGAACCCGAGATTAGTTGCTAACCTATGCCACGGCGCTATGCAAGATTGCAGCGCAATATAATTCGCCGATACGCGACCCATGGTCCGACAGCCAGGGTCCGACAGCCAGGGTCCGACAGATCGGCGAAACGCCCGGGCGCTCGCTCAGGGCATCAGTCAATGGGTGGTGGCTGGAACCTGTAGCCCATGGATTCCAGCCGCCGGGCCAATTGAACCAAACGCAGGTCGGAATAGGCCGGGCCGATGATCTGGACACCGATCGGCAGGCCATCCGGCCCGCAGCCGCCGGGGATGATAACCGCTGGCAGATAGCTTACGCCCGCCAGACCAGCCCAGAAGGTCTGCCGGAAATAGCCAATGGACTTGCCATCAATTTCAATCGTGCGCTGGCCAAAGTTGCGGTGGTCATGCGCGAAGGCAGTCGTGGGCATGATCGGCGTGATCAGGAAATCGTGGCGTTCAAAAAACGCATGCCAGGCCCAGCGCATCTTGTTTCGTGACTCGTTTGCACCATTCCAGTCGCGTGCCCGCATCGTCTGCCAGCGCAACTGCTGGGCCGCCGGGCCTTTGTCTGCCGGGTCAAGCTGATTGGCCTTGGTCACCATCTGTTCAAATTCGCTGTCAGGCACACGGGCGGACATGGCCGATGCCAGCAGGGTCTGGAAAATCAGATGACTTTCTTCGCCGCTGAACGAGGGGCGGGCCTGATCATCAACCTGCGCGCCGGCGCTGGCCAGGCTTTGGCCGACGGCTTCGACTTTTGCGCCAACTGCCGTCGAACTGGGGCAGATCGGATCGGATTTCCAGATGGCAAATTTCAGTCCGGCGGATGGCTCATGCAATGGACGAAGGTTTACGGACAGGCCCTGCGCTTCGATCAGGTCGGGTTTTGCCAAAAGGCCAAGGCCAAGTTCAAGATCATCCGCAGATCGTGCCAATGGCCCGATTACCGAAATATCCGAAGGCGTCACAATGCCACCCAGACCATGGCCCCGCATTGGCAGCAGATTCCAGGTGGGCTTCAGGCCAAATACGCCGCAATAATGCGCCGGGTTCCGGATTGATCCGCCGATGTCGCTGCCTATTTCCAATCCGGTCATACCAGCGGCAAGGGCTGCTGCCGATCCGCCCGATGATCCCCCCGGAATTCGGCTGGTGTCCCAGGGATTGTTGGTGGTGCCATAGATATCATTGTAACTTTGAAAATCAGCCAGCCGGACCGGCACATTTGTCTTACCGAAAATATTGGCACCGGCGGATTTCAGCCGACCAACCGCCACTGCATCTGTGTTGGCAACATTGTCGCGGAACATCGGGATGCCGAACGTGGTCGGTGTGCCGGCAAGGTCATAACTTTCCTTGACCGTCATTGGGACACCATGCAATGGCCCCAGCGCATCGCCATTTTTTCTTGCCTTGTCAGCGGCATCAGCGCACCTGCGCGCACCTTCACGATCCTGTACGATTATCGCATTAAGCTTGGGATTAAAGCGGTCTACACGATCCAGAAACATCTCAAGCACGTCACGCGCACTCATGGTACCGGCGCGGATCATGCCAGCCAGATCCGTCGCAGACTTGTAATGAATGGTTGTCACAATTTCCCCCGCGTATTTCGCAATTCAATTGCTATTTGATTTGAAGGGATCGTGTGTGAATTTCAGGTGTCGGTCAATGCCTGGTGGGCCGATAATCATGGTGCTGGCATTGCCGACGACAGCTATTTCAGATTGACCGGCGTTTGCCAAAGCGTGTTCGGATCAGGCGGCTCAGTTCGACAATGACGGCACCATCATCAATGCCCATATCGGCAAATTCGCCTTCAGCGCAACTATCCGCCAGCCGTTCAATCAGCAAAAGGCTGGTCCCGATATCGGCATCATCCAGTCTATCCAGATGCGGCAGGCGCGCGCGCATTGCCTTTATCTGTCGCAACCGGTTCTGGGCGCGGGCTGTGCGCATCCGTGGTTCGACCAGGGACAGGTGCCGGAGCGACCGCCTGAAACCCAGATCTCCGGCGTGATGTGTTATCAGCTGCCGCGCTGCCTCCTCGGCCGTGCGGACCTGACCCAGATCCGCAAATTCGGCTTCAATCCATTGATCATAACAGGCGATGAAGGCCGACAGCTTGTCAGGGAAATGGTTGTAAAACGATTGAGGAGCATAACCGGCTCGGGCTGCAATCTTGTTTGAATTGGTATTGATGAAGCCGACCGAATTGAATTCCGTCATTGCCGCATCCAGCAACGCCGTCCGGGTCGCCTGACCGTCGCGCGGCCGCTGGCCCGCCTTTGCCCGGATTGTTCGGATCGCCATAGGATGCACCATTTATGATTTGACTATCATAACAATTCAGTTAATGAATTCAAAGATGATATTAATATCATATTTGGAAGACCCAGTCTGATGTCCCATGCGCCACCTTGTGAGATTCTGAACCTTGGGGCGACGCGCGTAGCAGTTGCGCAGACGGGTAATCCGGATGGTCCCCGGGTGATCTGCCTTCATGCTGTCGGCCATGGCATGGCTGATTTCTGGCCACTGATCGCGCGCCTTGGCGACCGGTTTCGATTCATCCTTCTGGACTGGCCCGGCCATGGCGAAAGTCCGGCTGATGCATTGCCCTGTGATGCAAAGCGGTATGCTGAAATCCTGAACTGCCTTATCGATCAACTGGGGGATCAGCCGGTTATACTTCTGGGCAATTCCATCGGGGGTGCAGCAGCAATCATAAGTGCCGCAGCCCGGCCAGCACGTATCCGCGGCCTCGTCCTGTGCAATAGCGGCGGATTGGTGCCGGTGTCCTGGATGGTGCGCGGGTTTTGCCGCGTCATGCACTGGTTTTTCACTGCCGGAATGAATGGCGCTCGCTGGTATCCGCGCGCCTATAGTCTGTATTACCGGCTTGTATTACCTACAGCTCAGGTCGCAGACCGTCGTCAACAGATCGTCGATCAGGGGCAGCAATGCGCGCGCCAGCTGGCCGAGGCATGGGCCAGCTTCGCAACACCGGCTGCGGATTTACGATCTCTTGCCGATAAGATCAGATGCCCGGTCTGGATTGCCTGGGCCAGAGGGGACCGGGTCATCCCCTGGATGTTCGTGCGCGCCGCCGTGTCAGGCTTTACCGATCATGAAATCAGTTTTTTCAATGGTGGCCATTCAGCCTTTATGGAGGATCCCGATGCCTTTGCGCAAAAACTGGAAGCCTTTGTTCTCAGGCTGGCCTGAAGCGGATTGGCATTGATCGTGGGCCGGAAATAAATGTTGACGGCAGCCAGGCCGGTTGCCCGACCAGTTCGATATTCTTCATCCGGCGCAACACGGTCAGCAATACGGCATCAATCTCGAACCGCGCAAGATGTTTTCCAAGGCAGGCATGGGGACCTGTACCAAATGCCAGATGATCGTTTTCGGCCCGTTGCAGATCAAGATCATTCGGTCGGTCAAACTTTTTGGGGTCACGGTTGGCTGCCCCGAAATACATGACCACCTTCTGGCCCCTGGAAATCTTTGTTCCGTTCAGTTCCGTATCGCAGGTCGCTGTCCGTCGCATATAAATGACCGGGCTTGAAAGTCTGGTCAGTTCCTCGCGCGCCGCTGGCAGGCGATTTTCAAGATCACCCATCAGCCATCGCAACTGATCCGGATTCTGCAACAGCAGGTACAGGCCGGTTGAAAGCAGGTTGCGCGTGGTGTCGCCGCCCGCATCAATCAGCAACAGAAAAAATAAAAGAAATTCCTGATCGGTCAGGCCACGCCCCTCGAATTCCGCCTGAAGCAGGCGGGTCGCAAGATCATCCTTTGGACGTGCGCGTTTTTCGGCAATAACGGTGCTGGCATAACCAAACATCTCCATAACCGCCTGATGGCCGGCACCGGGGGCTACACTTTCCGGGGCGGCGTGAATGGTTTCTGTCAGCTGATAGAGTTTGCGTCCGTCTTCCAGCGGTATCCCCATCAGTTCCGCAATGACATAGGAAGGCATTTCACCAGCCACATCAGCCACGAAATCACATGTGCCTCGATCAATCACATTATCGATAATCTGGCGCGCCAGATCATCCAGCCGGGCAATTTTTTCAGCGGCTGCTGCATGGGTGAATTGCGGCCGGATCAATTGCCGGAAGCGGGTGTGCTGGGGCGGATCCATCATCAGCATCATTTTCGCCTCCCCGGTAGCCGCTTGTGTTTTGGCGTGGGGATCGTCGATCATGATGGTCGGTTCGGATGAATAGGTTTTGTAGTCCCGGTCTACCACATAGACATCTTCATATCTCGTCACAGCCCAATAACCCGGACCGTTTGGTTCAGGGTTCCAGTGCAGGCCGGATTGTGATCGCAGGGCGTCATAGGCGGCGACCGGATGCCCATTGGCAAAGGTCGCCGTATCATAAAGGTCGACAGGCATGGGGTTCGGCTAAGCTAGCGGGCAATACGGACCTGAAGGTCCTCGTATCCCTGCACAAAATTGGAACAGACCCGAACCGGATCACCAACCATTTCGATATGGTCAAAACGCTTAAGAATTTCTTCCCACAGAACGCGCAATTGCATTTCGGCGACACGGTTGCCCATGCAGCGATGAATGCCAAAGCCAAATGACAGATGATGGCGCGCACGATCCCGATCGATGATAAATTCATCGGGGCGTTCAATCACGGTTTCATCGCGATTGCCCGAGACATACCACATGATGACCTTGTCACCTTTGGCGATATGCTTGCCGTTGAATTCGAAATCCGAAAGTGCCGTGCGGCGCATATGCGCCAGCGGTGTCTGCCAGCGGATGATTTCGGATACCATATTGGGGATCAGGGCCGGGTTGGCTTTCAGCTTGGCATATTCAGCCGGATATTTGTTCAGCGCATATACACCGCCGGAAATGGAGTTGCGGGTTGTATCATTGCCACCCACGATCAGCAGCATCAGATTGCCCAGAAACTCCATCGGATCGTTGATCATATCCTTTGTTTCGGGATCATGCGCCAGAAGCGAAATGAAATCGAATTTGGGCGGTGCCGCCGCACGCTCGCGCCATAGATTGGCAAAATAGTTCAGACATTCATGTAGTGTGCGTTCCCGCTGTGCCATATCGGTTTTCGCGCCCACGGCCTCGGTCGTGGTCGTCACGTCCGACCAGTAAGGAAGCAGGTGCCTGTCTTCCCAGGGGAAGTCAAACAGGGTCGCCAGCATCTGGGTGGTAAGTTCTTTTGACACCCGCTCGACCCAGTTGAAATTTTCTCCCCGCGGCAGTCCGTCAAGAATAACCCCGATCCGCTGGCGCATCAGCGCCTCAAGATCGGCAAGGCGGTTGGGAGATACCGCTGGTGTTGCTGCCCTGCGCTGGACGTCATGGCGCGGTGGGTCCATCGCGATGAACATGGGCGGGGCAAAACCGTCTGCCTGATCGCCAATGACAATATCACGATTGGATGAAAACACCTGATGATTGGTATCCACCGCCACAATGTCGTGAAAGCGCGTGATCGACCAATAGGGTCCAAAGGCGCTCTCTTTGGTGAAATGAACCGGGTCTTCCCGTCGAAGCCTGCGGAAATATTCATGATGGGCGCCGGTTACAAACAACTCGGCCTGACTTGGGTCCAGCCCCTCAAGCGGAAGTCCCCAGACATCGCCACCGGTCAGTTTTTGCTGCGTTGCAACCAAGCTCATGCGGGCCTCCCATACTTTTTTGCCATTTGAAAAATGGTAAGGCCCGATTGGCCGGGAAGTAAAGGGGGTCAGCCGAAAACGCCTGCTATTAGCGCCTTAAGCTGCCCGTCCAGTCGCACCAGACGCGGACGATCGATATTTTCGCCCAGGTCCTCCGGCATGTGAAATGTTTCATGTCCGCTGCCAAATCCTAAAAGCCGCTGATAACCGGCGGCAAATATCTGTCCGGTTTCCCCACGCGCGGCAGCCAGATTATTGTCGATAACCTGAGCGTTTTCGCCAAGTGTCTGCGCAATTACATCTTTAAGACTGTCGGGTGCAAATACCCTTGTTGGCCCGGTATCAGGTATCGGGTATGTCGCAATCGACGCGCCCAGATGAATCCACAGGCCCGTATCCGAAGGGCCGGGCAATTCGGATGCCAGTGCTGCATCCATACCCAGATGGCCGATTTCATGACCACCGGTGCTAAGAAAAGTACAGGGAAGGTTCTGGCGGGCGGCATAGCGGGCCAGTGACAAAAACAGGGCGATACCCGGACCACGTTCTGCGCCACAGACAAACCAACCTGAAAGCGGGGTTGAAACGATCAGGTGTCTGCCCGGGCCCGACTTTCGCGCGGCAACCATATAAGTCGCGCTTTTTACGCTTCGCCCGCCAAGTGTAAGCGCACCGATCCGGTTTCTGTCGGTATGCTGAAGCAGCAGCGACAGGTCCCGGGTGCTGACAATTAAAACCGGGATGGGCAGGGGCGCGTCACGGGCATCTCTGTTCAGGCAGAAAACCGAACCACGTGGTGTATCCACGGCATAAGCTACGGCTGCTGCGCCGCGCCGGGCCAGACTGTCAATCGCTGCCTGATGCTTTGGCGTCCAATAGGCACCCGGTGGAATTGGTTTGTCGATGATTGCAATTGCACCAGACGGCAGGCTTCTGGAACTGGCAGTGGCTAGACTGCCCCGAATTGTTTGCCCTATTGATTGGGCCAATGGCATGAATTGTGGAAATGCATTGATTTCCTGCGTCGCATCAAGAGTAATGGCGGCAGCAATGTCGGAAATTGTGTCAATGCTGATGGCATCGCGTCGCACTTTCAGACCAGTCGCCCTTAATTCGTTTTCAATCCAACCGGCAGTTTCGATGTCGCCGGCGCTGCCGGATCGGTGAATACCCATACCGATAAACCGGTTCAGATCCTGATCGATCAGGGAGGTGAGGTTTGTCGCTGCCCGATCTGATGCACAGGCGGCCAACGGCAATCCGACGCCCGCCTGCAAAATTCTTCGACGGTTCCACAAAATGGTCATATTTCCCGCCCATAATTTGTGCCCGATCAGATTACATGGTTATGACCACTTTTCCGACCACTTTTCGTTCAGCCAGCAGGGCCTGTGCCTCATTTGCCTGTTCCAGCGGCAGGGACGCAAATATATAGGGCGAGATTTTGCCTTCTTCGGCCAATGTTGCCAGCGCGCGC
This sequence comes from uncultured bacterium, assembly GCA_903884125.1. Taxonomy (GTDB): domain Bacteria; phylum Pseudomonadota; class Alphaproteobacteria; order CAISDR01; family CAISDR01; genus CAISDR01. The sequence goes on along the minus strand of CAISDR010000499.1, from coordinate 3,026 downwards.
TGGTTTGCGTTGCCCAGTTCGGGATTGCGACGACCGAATTCACCCGCGCGAACACCGACAATTGAATAGCCCTTGATCAGTGGCCAGTTCACGTCAATGTTCGATATGCGCCCACCGGCAAACCCGATGACCAGCAAACGCCCGCCCCAGGCGATGCAATGGCTGCTTTCGTCGAAAACATCGCCGCCAACCGGGTCATAGATCACATCTGCGCCGCGTCCGCCGGTCAGGTCTTTGACCGCCTGCCGGAACCCGCCCAGACTGCCATCGGCCTTGGTATAATTTATCACATGATCTGCGCCAGCGGCCTTGACCAGCGCCAGCTTGGCATCGCTGCCACCCGTAGCAATCACTTGGGCACCAAGCAATTTACCCAGTGCCACGGCGGCCAGTCCAACACCACCGGCTGCGCCATGAACCAGCAGTGTCTCACCAACTGCAAGATGACCGCGGCAAACCAGTCCCACATAGGCGGTCAGATAGGCTGCGCCGTAGCTAGCTGCCTGTTCAAAAGAAAACGGCGCTGGTTTTGGACGCAAGGCGCTAACAGGAACGACAATTGATTCAGCGTAACAGCCATAACGCGCACCAACGATCACAGGTTTGTTGAGCCATTGCGGATCAACATTGTTACCCAGGGCATCGACGACCCCAGCGGCTTCAAGGCCCGGCGCAAAAGGCAGGGGTGGGCGAAACTGGTATTTGCCCTGTAACATCAGCAGGTCGGGAAAATTAACCGACGCCGCAGCCAGTCTTACACGCACTTCACCCGTATCGGGGACAGGGGTAGGCAGGTCCATCAGCATAAGACCGCCAATGGAATCCGAAATTGCCTGACACATCATGGCGCGCATTTTCAGACCCCATCCAACCGGAAGCTATTCATCTGTCTGTCGACCTCGCATCTTCGAAAGGCCACCAAGGATCAGCTGTGTTGCAAACTCAGCAGCACCCTTTGGATCGGGTGGATCGCGCTCAATCATGCGGTTTGCGACCTCAAAGGCAATACCGGCAATTGCCGCCATCAAATAGCCAGGATCGACCGGGGGCAGCACGCCCGCACCAATCGCAGCTACTATATCCAGCCGCAGTTCATCAAATCCAGCCAGAACCTCGCTGGTCTGTATCCGCATTTTCACATGTCGGGATTGGTCGCGAACCACGCGGAACATCATTTCTTCATTTGCGACATAATCGAAAAAAGTCTGGAAGCCACCAGCGACAAACTCTTCAATCGATTTGGCACGAATGCGTTCTGCCCTCAGGCGCGGGCGCAGACGCAAGGCATTCTGATCCAGAATTGCCGTGTATATATCTTCTTTCGATCGGAAATAATTATAAAACGTTCCCGATCCAAGATCGGTTCTGCCGATGATATCGCGCACATTGGTTGCACCATAGCCCAGTTCCGCAAAGACAAGGCGGGCTGCATCAAGAATGGCCTGACGATTTATCGCTTTTCTTGCCTCACGTTTGTCAACAAGCGGGGTCACCTGGGGGGTAGCCATTGCCCCGGGCCTTTCAGATATTGGTCGCACAGACTTCATAGTTGTTTATTATCGGTCCGCACCAGCGAACTCAACATATGAAATTGATACTCAGGCCTATTCGGGCCTGTAGACCTTTGCCTCGCGCTACGGCAATCTTGGGCTACGACCTAAATCGATGAAATGCGATATGAACATGGAGAGTTTGAATGAAACGACTATTGCTGCTGGCAGGGGCCACAATCGGCGCAGCGCTGGTTTTCTTACCAATGGCCGTCCGGGGGGCGGACACACAAAAGGACAGGGAGCCCACAATACGGGTTAGTCCTTATGAAACAGAAAGCCATGAAAGCAAGGGTGCCGTGACGATTGGTGGTAAGCGCATCGAATATTCTGCTATTGCCGGCACGCTTATGGTTGAAGACAGCAGGAACGAGCCCGGTGCGGTCATGTCCTATGTGGCGTATTTTGCAAAGCCATCTGGGGCAACAAAACGTCCTTTGACATTCATCTATAATGGCGGGCCGGGGTCCGCAACCGTGTGGCTGCATATGGGCGCTTTCGGGCCAAAGCGCGTTGTGACGGGCGATGCCGAACGCGGACCATCAGCACCCTATGCCATTGTTGAAAATGCCTATTCGCCTCTTGATATCAGCGATCTCGTATTTATCGATGCGCCTGCAACGGGATTTGGTCATGTCGGACCCGACGAACGGGCTGCTGCCAATGATGCGGACAAGGAAAAATTTGCCAAACGACGCGACGAACTGAAAAAGGAATTCTTTGGCGTTGATCAGGATGCGCGCGCCTTTGAAGTGTTTATAACCAAATTCCTGTCGAAATATGATCGGTGGAATGTGCCCAAGTATCTTTATGGTGAAAGCTATGGCACCACCCGGTCTGCCGCACTGATTTACCGGCTTCAAAATCACGCGCGCATTGACTTCAACGGTGTGATGCTGCTGTCGCAGATTTTGAATTTCAGTCTTTCAATTGATGGCCCGCGCGCCAGTCCCGGTTTGGATCAGGCCTATCAGCTGGCGCTGCCCAGCTTCGCCGCATCCGCCTGGTATCATAAAAGACTTGTCAATCCGCCCAAAGACCTTGATGCTTTTCTGGCTGAAGTGGAAAAATTCGCGCTGGGTGATTTTGCCGCCGCACTGGCAGCAGGCGATTCCATCGATCCTGCCCGTAAACAGGCCATTGCCGAAAAAATCGCAGGTTATATCGGGCTCGATTCGAGCTATGTTTTAAAGGCTGATCTGCGAATCTCGGGCGGCATGTTTGAAAAGGCACTGCTTGATGGCAAGGATCTTACAGTGGGGCGCCTGGATACCCGCTATACCGGTCCGACCCTTGACCTGATGGGCAAAGAAGCGGACTACGATCCGCAGGCAGCCTCGATCGGTTCAGCCTATATCACCGCCTATAATGAATATGCCCGAACCACGCTGGGTTATTCAAAAGAAGCCGACTATGTCTCGACCGCGTCATTGTATCGGGATTGGGATTTTCGCCATAAACCGCCGGGCGAACAGG
>CAISDR010000498.1 GCA_903884125.1 uncultured bacterium | reverse complement strand
TTCAGGGCAAGCGACCTGCTGAAGAAAGTGTTTCCAGATATCCAATACGTGGTGCCCAGTTACGTCCCAGAAGGCTGCACGATTCTGGCTGGCAGGCCAAAGCTGGGAAAATCATGGCTATGTCTCGACATTGCGATAGCTGTGGCGTCCGGCGGCGACTGCATGGGCAATGTGCGATGCCAACAGGGTGGCGTCCTATATCTTGCCCTTGAGGATAACGAGCGCCGCCTAAAGAGCCGCCTGAATAGGCTGATGTTTTCAGGCCAGGCCCCGCCCAAAGGGTTGCAAATGGCGACGGATTGGCCAAGGGCTGATGCTGGCGGAATCGAGGCAATCGCGGATTGGATCGCCCAAAACTCCGACGCGAAGCTGGTGATTGTAGACGTTTTTGCGATGTTTCGTTCAGTCCGGCGTCAGATTGAAACTCAATATGACGCTGACTACGCCGCAATCAAAGGGTTGCAGAGGCTTGCGGGTAAGACAGGCGTCGCGATCATTGTAGTTCATCACACGCGGAAGGGTACCGGCAGCGATAGTGGCGATCCATTCGAGAAGATTTCGGGCACTTTGGGCCTCTCAGGCGGCGCGGATACGGCTATTGTTCTCGACCGCGATCAGAACGGCACAACCCTTTACGGGCGGGGCCGGGACATCGAGGAATTTGAACGGGCGGTGGTGTTTGACAAAACCCTGTGCCAATGGACGGTTCAAGGGGATGCATGCGATGTGCGGCGCACAGACCAGCGCTCAGCTATCCTGGACGCACTCAACGATGCTGACAATGAAATGTCTCCCACTGAAATAGCAGACGCGGCACAAATGCCCTGCCCGAACGTGCGGCAATTGCTGGTTAGCATGGTCAAAGCGGGCGAAGTTCTGAAGATCAGGAGGGGCCGGTACGTCCATCCCAGCCGAACTGGCCTGACTAAGGGCCTCAACCCCGCTCACATCGATCACAATGATCACGGATCTAGAGGGTAAGAATGGGAAGCAAACACGGGGCCAACTATCAATTGTGATGTTGTGATTGTTGTGATGGCCTATGCGCCCGCACGCGCGCACGCGCGTCATGGGGTCTAACGATGGCTGAGTCTAGGAAAACACCTCGCTGCGGTGCCCGCCGCAAATATGACGGCCAGCCCTGCCAGGCAGGTGCCCAACCGAACGGGCGTTGCAGGCTGCACGGAGGGCTGAGCACTGGACCCAAGTCCGAGGAAGGACGAGCGCGAATATCCGAAGCCCAACGAGCTCGGTGGGCTCGACAGCGGTCTTGATCGCTTTGCCTGAAAGGCAACTAACCACTTTTCGAGTACGCCTTATGTTTACCTATCATTCGGATGGGGCCCATTTTTCATGGTGTCAACCAAAGCCTCGGTTGCGTTTAACAAATCCTTGATCGGATTGGCTGCGCAGTAGGTATCGATCCATGCAAACATTCCCGGAACATCTGTTTCGCTGGCGACGTTCCGACCTTTCCAGACATGGTAATTGTAGGCACTGAGGTATCCGACTACCCAAGTTCCCATTGAAG
>CAISDR010000497.1 GCA_903884125.1 uncultured bacterium | reverse complement strand
GTCGAACCATCCGATAACACCGCTTAAGATCTGACGCACATGATGTTCTGCGACGCCGTAGAACTCCGTTGTAATGTAATCTTCATCGCAACTGGACGGCAGCACCACTGAATGTGCCAGCTCATCTGCATCCAGCCCCCGGTTGATGCCGCGTATCGTCTGGTCCCAAAGAAACTGTATAGAATCACGATACCGAAGGACTCGCCTGCGGATTTCAGCTGCACCCGAAATAGGCGGGCCATGGGTGCCCAGCAAATGATCACAATTAAGGCTGATGATGTGATCGATACCGGCCAACAGAACCTGGGGATCTCTGTACGCCTCCCCCCGGATTGGAAAAATATTAAACAGCGTGGGCCAAACAATGTTCTGGACGCAAACGCCAAGTTCCGGAAACCACAGCGTAAGAGAGTCATCGGAATCCGACGGTGCATAGGCAAATTCCACCTTCAGCCCGGCGATCGTCAATGTTTCTCCACCAACAAGGTTTTCCGTTGGGGGGACGAATCCACGAGTGAACGGGGCATGGTCGGGATTCCGGAAATAAAGTCCAAGACCGACATTCACCAGACCGTCCGGACCTGACCTGGGCAGGTTCACCCCGAACTGATGGACAAGCCCCCTTGAGTAGGACGGCGCGATTTCGGTTGAGACGCGGGAAAGATTATGTACCACCTGATGATGGGCATAGATGGGCAGATTGCGGCCTTCCATTTCCAGAATCGCGCGCGTGCCGCTGACATAGTGAAAATGCGTGTATATCACTGCAACAATCGGAACATTGGTTTGTAAACGCAGTTCGGCAAGTGCCGACAACATTTCCTCATCACTTTCGCCGGTGTCGATTACAATTATTCCACCCGGACCTTCAATGAATGTCTGATTGGATAGTCCGTTCCCGACCATCGTCCAAACGTGCGACCTCGGCGCATAGAGACGTCTGACCATGCGCGCTGATTGTTCCAAACTCTTGCGGTGGACAAGCTGACCAAGTTGGTCCGTAGCTATTACGGCTGGATCGGAATCGAAGCTGCGGGCCATGTTTGGCACTCCCCCCTAGATGTCTATAAAAAATCGGAAGCGTCTGGAACAAGTCCAATCCCGCCAGAACAAAGCAAAAGCGAACGCGTCAGCCAGCGCTCGGAATGGCGCAGAGTTCAACTTTCAGATCGCCAAAACACGCTCGATAAACCAGAAGGATGCCAAGCCACCGATTGAATAAATCATTGCTGTGCGGATGGAACCTCTGACCATCGCAGGCAATGATCGACCCAAACTGCCCAGCAGAAGTAAAAATGCAACACAGGTGAACTGGCCTGCTTCGACGCCAATATTGAACGATAGGAGAGCAATCGGAATTTCGTGATTTGGCAATCCGATCTCGGCCAGTCCAGACGCAAATCCAAGGCCGTGCAAAAGACCAAACGCAAAGGCCAGGACCCAGGGACGACGTTGGAATTCCGCCGTGGCATTTTTTTGCGCCAGTTCTACAGCCAGAAACAGGATGGAAAGAGCAATCAATGCCTCAGTCGCATGAATTGGCAAAAAGATCAGTTTGAGTGCAGCCAAAGCCAGCGAAATACTGTGCGCTATTGTAAATGCCGTCACCGCAATCAGAACGCGCCGCCACATCCCAATAAGCAGTACCAGCGCGGTTACAAACAGCAGATGGTCAATACCGGATGCAATGTGTTCCATGCCCAATTGCGCATAAGTCTGAAAGACCTGAAAGCCACCTGAGGGATTCGGCACCTCGTAATCTGCCTGACCGGGATGCAACAAAGTGCCGACAAGTTCGCCAGAGATAAAGTGGACACGGACAAGACCGTCAACTTGCGTATTATTTAATCCAGCAAGCGTGATCCGGCTACCGCTTAGCCCGCTGGCACATGTCAGGGTGAAGCGCGCGCTGGCAGATAACTGATCCTGCATGCTGACAAGGGTTGAGCCAACAACCTCACAACGTTCGTCGAACACCGGCTCCACCGGCAACGGAATTCCGAACTGCGAGGGCACACGCCATTGTCCGTCGAATCGACCCGGCATCGTCTCGCTAAGTTCAAGAAATACGGGCCGCGTCTCATGAGCATGCGCAAATGTGGCGCCCATCAGGACAACCAAGTAAAGAGCAATATCTGGCGCGCGCACGTCTAATCCTCGCCACGATTGCGCTCAACATCAGGCGCGTGTTTGCGTCCCAATTCATCGCCCCGCTTGAGCGCATCCATAATTGCCGCCTCGTTCACGGTGGGACGATACCGCGCACGTAGTCGGCCAAGCTGTACATTCAATGCGGCCGACTGTTGCTGATCCATCCAGTCAGCCCGGACATTGGGCCGGGCAACATCGAATTCAAGCTGCTCTGGCTGATTGCGGCCGGATATCCATACAATATGAAACCCCAGCCCGGATTCTACCGGACCGACCCAGTTGGCTATTTCGATCTGATTAAGGGCCTGGGTGAAATGATCACCGAAATCTCGGCGGATATTGTTTTCGGTTTCGTTTTTGTAACAATTGTTATGTGGAAACTCATCGCCCAGTGTCCTGACTAACCCGTCATCGGCCGCGCGATGGGCCAACCTTTCGCTGGCAGACTTGGCCAATTGAAATGCACGCTGGCGGTCAGACCCGATTTCAAAATAGATATGACAGAACGATACGGCCCAATTTGATTTAAATTTGTCCCGATTCGCGTCGAAGTGCGTGCGCAATGCTGCCTCGTCAGGCTCCTTTATAACGGTTTCCGGCGAAAACAGGAATTCGTGCTTTTGCACGAGGCGGCGGCGCACAATTTCGTCATCACGGTCAAGCTTAAGCGCTAGCGCTTCCCGGTATCGCATTTCATCAACGATCCAGGTGTCTATAATCGTTTGAAGTTCGGCTTTGCTGGGCGTGCGCCCGAACTGGGCGGTCCAGTTGCCAACCATCCAGTCAATCTGCGCAGGGCCGACGTCGATCGTTGCATCTTCAATTGGCCGAACCGGGTTGCGTACCGCGTCGACAGCAAATAGTAACGCCCCGATAAACAGAAATCGGATCAGCGGTTGGGACAGCCACGCCTTCATAAATACAAATCTAACCTGTAATTAATTTGCCCTAGGGCAAAGGCGGGATGTCATACCAGATAGGCGAAGTATAGGCACGTTCCTGAATTGTAACCTGCATGCCGTCGGGAACCGAACGGTGCAGGCGCATTGCATCATATGTCGACCACCGGGGCGTTGGAATTTCCAGCACGCGCGCATAATAGGCAGCATTCAGACGCGGATCAAATTCCGGATCTACCCAGGCAGCACTCAAGCTCGTGGCACCGATCGTATTTTTGTAACTGGCATTGGCAACGTCAACTGTATTGCCTACCGCGGGTGCCTTGCCCGTCTTTGGATCGACCTTGCGATTACCCGACAGGGCCACATCAAAGATTTTTTCAAAGCTCTGCCCACCCTTTACCCACACCTTGACGATCTGAATACGGTCAAGATTGCCGCTGTCATTATCCTTTATTGCCCAGACCAGGAATGTTGGCCGTGTATCAGCGGGGCCCGCAGACAATTGCCCCCCCATGGGCACCCCTCGACGATATGCTGCGTCAATCCAACCTTTAGCGCCCGGTTTGATCCCGTCCAGATTAAATCCCGCAAACAACCGCACCTGCATACGCGGCCCGGTCGTGGCAAATGTTTCGCGGCGGGCCAGCGCATCAAAAATTGACTCACGCGTATTTTCCTTGGCCCAGACACCAGCCAGTCCGGCAGAGCCGAATTTCCGATAGTCAGAACCGCTGCAGAACTTGCAGTCCAGACGGTTTTCCGGCGTACCATCTAAAATGCCCACCTTGCCGGAATAGCTGCTTTCCTCGATGGGAATAATCCCGGTGTGACTGTCGCTCGATCCGATCAGTCCGAATTTGTACGGATTGACGCCTTCATTTTCATAAATCATCAGACCGGTTCGAAGGGCATCACGAACATAACCGCCCTCAAATTTCGTGATCTTTTTTGATGAAGCGAGATAGCCTTCCAGGATTTCAAAATTAGCGAACTCATCGTTTGGCGATAGGATGGGATGGGTTTCGCTCTGGCCCTTTACCTGCGTGATCTCTACCAGTGGTTCGTGGAAAGCGCGACGTCGCGCATAATCCGCCGTGATCGGCTTTCCATTGAAATCATTGACGCCAAACATGGCCCCATCACTGACATTGGAATTGTGCGGAATGACCAGCGCGCTAATACCCTTTGTCCTCTGGGCTTCAATGAATGACCAAAGGTCTTCTGGGTTGGGGCTGTCCACACTTGTATAGGGCTTTGGCGCTGTATTGCCGCGGAAGATCACGTTACGGTGCAGGTTCTTTCCGTCGGGTGCCGAAGTATATTCATAGCCGATAAAGGTTGTGAATTTCCCTGGCTCATAGTGTTTGTTTGCGGTTTCAATCATTTTGGCCCAGGCATTGGTAATTTCGCCCTGCCAGTTCTTGGGATCACCCAATATCTCGGCATTACCTTCGCGCCGCGCCTTGACAATGTCATAAAATGCGCTGACGGAAACTCCTACATCGGGGTCATTTACTCTTTTTGCGATGTCCAATTTTGATAACGGACTATCTGGATCCGCCATGGCACGCAAAACGCCCATAAATTCGGAATGGTCAGTAACAGCCAGGAAATCGATGGGATGCTTTAGCTGATAAATGCCGCCTGCCGGATGGCGCAGGGGCGCGCCTTTGGCAAATTTATAGGCATCGTCCGGGGTTGCGGTCGTCTTGAATGTGAAGGCATCGAATGAATAGGCGGTATGCAGATGCAGGTCACCAAAAAATGCCCGAGTCTGCTCGTCTGAACCAGCAGCGGAGGCCTGCTGCACGCCAAGCAGGCTGACGGATATTATCATGGCCAATGCGCTACGACTGACAAATCCCGTCATCATTGTCTCCCCCATTTAACTTTATTGTTCAACATCATCTCTGTCAGGTGATCTAAGGCTGTGGCGGCACATCGTACCAGATCGGTGATGTAAACGCCCGCTCTTGAATAGTCGCTGGCAAACTCGGCACCATGGTGCGCTTTGTTCGTGCTGCATCATACGTCGACCAGCGCGGTGTCGGAATTTCGATGGCCCGTGCATAGTATGCAGCATTGATACCAGCATCAAATTCCGGGTCACGCCACCGAGCCGTCAGGACAGTTGCCCCGATATTATTTTTATAAGTGGCATCAATCACATCCACGCTATTGCCCACGCTGGGGGCCTTTCCGGTTTTCGGATCAACTTTACGACCACCGGACAATGCCACATCGAAGACTTTTTCAAAGCTCTGCCCACTCTTTGTCCACACCTTTATGACCTGAATACGATCGAGATTTGCGCTTTCAGCGTCTTTGGCAGCCCAAACCAGGAAAGTGGGCGACTGGCCATTGCGACTGACAGGGAGTTCACCGCCCATCGGCACGCCTCGGCGATAGCCTGCGGCAACCCAGTCGCTTTTTCCCGGCTGGACACCATCATAGTCATAGCCGGCAAAAAACCTGATCAGAATTCGTGGTCCTGATGTCGCGTAACTTTCACGTCGTGCCAATGCGTCGAAAATTGCCTCTCGGGTATTTTCCTTGGCCCAGACAGCTGCCAGGCCAGCAGACCCATTCTTGCGTGTGTCGCCCCCATTGCAATATTTGCAATCAAGTCGGGTTTGAGGGTCACCATCCGTAACACCCGAGCCACCAAAATAATTGTTCTCCTCAACTGGAGACATACCAGTATGACTGTCGCTGGAACCGATGAAGCCATATTTATATGGATTTGTTCCTTCGTTTTCATACATTACAAGACCGCGGCGCAGTGCATCGCGCAGATAACTGCCCCCAAAATTCTGAACCTTGATCCCGCTTGAACGGATCAGGTCGACTATTTCGAAATTGGCGAATTCATCAGTTGGCGAAAGACTCGGATGGGTTTCGCTGGTACCTTTAATCTGGGTGATTTCAGCTACACGCTCGTAAAAAGATCGCCTGCGTGCGTAATCGGCTGTGATCTTCTGGCCTTTGTAATCATTTTCGCTATAGGCAAGTCCATCGGACAGATTGGAATTATGGGGAATGACCAAGGCGTAATTGCCTTTGCGCCGTTGTGATTCAATAAAATTCCAGAGATCTTCCGGGTCCTGGCTGTCCTGAGCCGTAAATGGTGGGGGCGCGGAATCGCCGCGATAGATCACATTACGATGCATGTGACGGCCATCCGGCGTGGAAGTCCATTCATACGCTATGAAAGTTGTAAATTTACCGGGCACATAATGGCGATTTGCTGTCGCGATCACATTATTCCACGCATCATTTACAACTGCGCGCCAGACTGAATCATCGCCCAATACGTCGGCGACCTTCTGATTTCGCATGGCACGAGCCATTTCAAAAAAAGCACCCAGCGAAACAGCCGCATCCGGATTGGTAACGCGCGCTGCAATCGGCACCCTGGACAGGGGGCTGTTCGGGTCTGCCATCGCCCGCATGACGCCCATATATTCGGAATGGTCGGTGACGGCCAGAAAGTCGAGTGGCCGCTTCAGCTGTACCGTGCCGCCAGCAGGGTGACGCATTGCTGCCCCCTTGGCGAACTTGTAAGCATCATCCGGGGTTGCCGTCGTCTTGAACGTAAAGGCATCAAATGAATAGGCCGTATGCAGATGAAGGTCACCGAAAAGTGCCCGCGTATTCTCGTTTGACGTCTGACCAATGGCTGGCGTGATAGAAATTACAACACCAAGAATGGCAATTGCCAGTGCTTTGCTGTTCATAAGTAACTCCTTGTCCCGGGTGACGCGGATTTATTCCGCCTGGCCAAAGCAGAGCACCCTGCCTGCGGACTAACCGCGGGCAGGGCTTTCACTCAGAACCGATAGTTTGCTTCAACGCCAAAGGTTCTCGGCGCTCCATACCACCCAACGAAGCCACCTGCCGCTGTTGTTCCACCAGCGCTAAGATACTGAGCACCTGGTTGGGTCGCCGCGGCAACATAATAAGCTTCACCGGTCAGGTTTTTACCGAAGAGGGAAACCGTCCACTGGCCGCCATTACCCTCTACGCCCAACCGCGCATTGATCAGAGCATATGGACGCTGAATCGAGCGCGGGTCCAGCGTTGCGTCCAGAAATTGCTTGCCAGAATAGCTGCCGTTAAGCATTGCCACACCATCCAGACGATCAGAAATCGGCTGGCGATATTCAGCCCCGATATTATAGGTCACGCTTGGGTTATATTGTGGCCGCTTGCCGTTAAGATTACAGGTACCGGGCTTGGAACCATCGTTCACCGTGCCGGGGAATGTAGCGCAAGGCGCTGCATCGTATGAATAGATGTGCGTATCGTTAAAGGCACCACTGGCGTTGAGTGTCATGCTTTCCACCGGACGCCATTTCGCCTCAATTTCAAGGCCATCATTTACAGTGTTTCCGGCATTACCCACAATAAATCCATTGCCGGTCAGCGGGTTCAGCAATGATTGCTGAAAACCCTTTTCCAAAAGGCGATAGACATCCGCGTTGATCACTACTTTGCGATCAAAGAACGTGGACTTTATGCCCGCTTCGTAATTCAGCGAGATTTCAGGCCCGAAGATCAGCGGGAAATTTGCTGGTGCGTTGGCGCGAGCATTAAAGCCACCGCTTTTGTAGCCGGTTGATGCAACTGCATAAGCCATTACC
>CAISDR010000496.1 GCA_903884125.1 uncultured bacterium | reverse complement strand
GCATTACTGGCCCAGACAATTTTGTCAGGGCAAGTCATCAAAGGCCGGGCGGTCACTCGCCCGGCTTTTTTGCGTATCCGGCTTTCATTGTTCCGGTTTGGCGAGACGGGGGCTTGACCGGTAAGCGGTGTGGCGACATTTCTATAGGAATGGTTTAGCCTGTACTGAATTACCCTAACGCTTGCGCTGGTATAGCGACTGCGGCCCCGGAGCGACCATGCCGATTGACTTTGCGACCCTGGAACTCACGCCCAAGCCTAACCAGTACCTGGTGTGTCCCCCGGCTGTCTGCCTCAAGGCCCAAACGGTTCACCGCGAGGCGCCGACATATCCCGCCAGCGTGGCTGAACTTGTTAGCGCCTTTCTGGGCGTTGTTGGCAAGCAGGATCGGGTATCGCCCGGGCCATCTGACCTGGCCAGCTATCAGTTTGATTTTGTGCAGCGGTCCGCGATCATGCGGTATCCCGATACGATCAGCGTAAAATTCATGCCAATTGATGCTGAACACACGACGCTGGCGATTTATAGTCGTTCACATTACGGCTATTCGGATATGGGTGTGAACAAAGCGCGTATCGATTCCTGGCTCGATCAGTTGGCCGCTGCGCTGGGCGACCGCCGGAATCCTGGCTAGCTGATGTGATTGGTCAATGGTCATAGCAATGATTTTGTCAAAATTACCGTTTCATGGTTCGCTTGCAGATGGCTTTTCACCGCAAGGCAGACTGCGGCTGTTGGCCTCATCAACCTTTATGAATGACGATCCAGTTGAACCTCCTAACGGGCCAATGGATCCCGGTGGGCCCAATCGAGGGGGCTCGAACACCGGTCTGATCACGCGGACCAAGGCGAAGACCAAAAAACCTTCGCTTTACAAGGTGCTGTTACTGAACGACGATTACACGCCGATGGAATTTGTCGTTCACATCCTGGAAAGGTTTTTCAGCAAGAATAGGGAAGAGGCCACCCAGATCATGCTCCATATCCACCAGCGTGGTGTGGGGATTTGTGGGGTCTATACGTTTGAAGTGGCAGAGACTAAAGTTGCGCAGACTATAGACTTTGCCCGAAAGCATCAGCATCCTCTGCAATGCACCATGGAGAAGGAGTAGCGGTCCTGCCAAGCTTCTCACGCAGTCTGGAACAAGCACTGCATCGCGCGCTGGCTTTGGCCAACGAGCGCCGTCACGAATATGCAACCCTTGAACATCTGTTGTTGGCGCTGACCGACGATCCTGATGCCGCTGGCGTTATGCGCGCCTGCAATGTGGATCTGGATGTGCTTCGAAAAAGCCTGGTAGGCTTTATCGACAAGGATCTGGCCGATCTGGCCACACCGGGCCCTTCTGATTCCAAACCCACTGCCGGTTTTCAGCGCGTCGTTCAGCGCGCAGTGATTCATGTGCAGTCATCTGGACGCGATGAAGTGACCGGGGCCAATGTGCTGGTCGCGATCTTTGCTGAACGTGAAAGTCATGCCGCCTACTTCCTGCAGGAGCAGGATATGACGCGGTATGATGCGGTGAATTATATATCCCACGGCATTGCCAAGCGCGCAGGTGCCGGTCAGACCAAGCCGGTCCGCGGCGCCGATGAAGAGGCCGAGGGCGTTGAACGTGTGGTCAAACAGGGGACCGAGGCGCTTCAGGCCTATTGCGTCAATCTGAACGAAAAGGCCCGCAAAGGACGGATCGATCCCCTGATCGGGCGGGATCACGAAATCGAACGGACGATTCAGATCCTGTGTCGTCGCCAGAAAAACAATCCGCTGTTTGTCGGCGATCCCGGTGTTGGTAAAACCGCCATTGCCGAAGGTCTGGCATTGAAGATCATTCGCGGCGAAGTGCCCGAAGTGTTACTGAACGCGACCATTTTCTCGCTGGACATGGGAACACTGCTGGCGGGTACCCGCTATCGCGGCGATTTTGAAGAGCGGCTGAAAGCGGTGGTCAAGGAACTGGAAAATTATCCCGGTGCCGTGATGTTCATCGATGAAATTCATACGGTGATCGGGGCGGGGGCCACATCGGGTGGCGCGATGGACGCATCAAACCTGCTTAAGCCCGCTTTGGCATCTGGCCAGTTGCGCTGTATCGGGTCCACGACCTACAAGGAATTCCGTCAGTTCTTTGAAAAGGACCGGGCGCTGTTGCGGCGGTTCCAGAAGATCGATGTGGAAGAACCATCGATCGAAGATGCCGTCAAAATCATGCGCGGCCTGAAACCCTATTTCGAAGAATATCACAAGGTACGCTATACCACGCTTGAGCCAGAGTGTTTTTATAAAGACTATATTTTACTCACAACAAAATAAACTTATCTGCATCTTTTATAAACGGATAGGAATTTCGGGTTGTTGAAAGTACTTTTTTATCAAGTGAAACGGTGTGGCAAATTGCCTCATTACTATGCTGCCAAATAGTCTCTCCCAGAGGACCAAACACACTGCTATCGCCGGAATAATTATTATCCTTACTATCCTTCCCTACCCTATTCACACCAATTACATAGCACATATTCTCAATAGCCCTTGCCT
>CAISDR010000495.1 GCA_903884125.1 uncultured bacterium | reverse complement strand
GATCTTGAAATAAATTCTGCCCGCCATCTGGCAATTTGCAGATCATCCTCCGCGTCACCATTTCTAATTTGATATAACACATTACCCCTTAACGGCAGCTACTGTCGCCTAGCGGCAGATTTTTGCAGGCGCATCGTAAATCGTGCCGCGGACCGAGTAAAGAACACTTGGAAATTATTCCCGATGAATTGAAGCGCGCAGCAGATCAAGACTTGGTATGGGCAGCATTTATCGAAATTTTTTCAAGAGGCGATCAAACTGTGCAACATGCCCAGAGTCCGGGATCACCGACCATTGCAGTTTATCAAGGTCTACCCCATCAAAAGGCAGTTGCCGAAATGCATGATTGAGGACGCCCTGCCAGAACTTTACCGGACCATAATTGATCGAAACAAACCGCTGCGCTTCCTGTGCTATTTTACGGGCGACATCTGGATGCCTTTCGATAAATTTACCTATGTGAACAATTTCGGAAATCGATGACCAGGGCAGATAGTGCCGGTATGGCATCAGAAATTTCTTAGTTGCCTCATTATCCTGTTCGACCAGCAAAGATCCTGCTGCAATCGTCTCCCAGACACGACCGGTGATCAGATGAATTCCCTCACCGTGAACCGAAACATTCAACGATGCGCGCGACTGCCCAAGTTGTTGGGCATAGGTGTGTGTATTCGATGTTTCCAACTTACGCTGATGTCCGAAAATCGCTTTGAACTGAAAATCCTCTGTTAGTAGGACAGACAATAATGCTGCCCTGGGCTGCCAGAAAACAGAGCCAATGAAAATCATATGACCCTCCTGCAGGAACTGTTGGGTGAACGGGTGGTGCCACGCCGGAACGGGCGCACAAAAAGCCTTGGTGTGAAATGGAATGTTTGGCCCGTCGATTATCGGCGACAGCGGATCAAACAGTAATAATGTATCACAGATTGGCAGCCAGGCTTTTGCTATATCAATTGCTTCCCGGTGGGCATCGCGCATCAGGCAAACCAGCCTGAAATTATATTGCGTTTTAAGTGCTGCGATTCTGCCAACGTTCAAACCTCTGACCCCGATCGGTGGCAGGCAGTCAAGGATCAGAACATCCGGTCTGTTTTCATCCAGCCATTCCGAAAGGGCGCTTATCCGCCTTTCATTTTCAACATCACTTATTGGCGCCGAGATGGGCAGGACAAGCGCGGAATCCAGATAGTTGACCAGATTTACGCCTGCCAATATTGCTGATTGAAGCAAATGATCGGCAATATCGTTTGGGAAGTCCTTTGCCAGGAAACTGACAAAGGCTACATTCGTGCCACCAATTTCTGGCAGTTCATTTAATTCCGGTCGAACTTCGAATTCCAGGCATTTGTCAAAGGCATCAGATATCCGGGCGAGTAATGTTGCTTCCACCGCATCTGTAAATGGCTCAACCTGTCCGGTAAACGGGCCAAAAAGCGGATGGCCTGCCCCTGATTGCTGTTGCCAATAAGTGGCAAACATCCTGCGGGCCAGATCCACTGCGCCTACATAAATGGCCGTCACGGCGAATGACAGGCGTGCCAAAATAGGCACAGGATAAAGAGCGTACCATTCTTCCAGAAATGCCCGACCCCTGGCCAATCCCTGACGATCGGTCACTTGCTGAACGAATTCCTGATGATATTCGGCAGACCATTTGGGATCAGCCTTAAGATGGCTTCCCAATTGGGCAAGAACATCAGCTGCCTCAATATCCGAGCGTGCCATGGTAAGTTTCAGAAATCCAGTCTCACAGAATCCTTTCTTGAATTTTTCCAGATTTTCAACCAGCGCACGCAGACCTTCGGTATCACCGCTCAGCTTTAACAATTCCGCCAACCGGAATTGGAAAAATGCAACATCAGGCGATAGCGAAAGGGCAAATCTGCAGGCCGCTATTTCATAGTCAAAACTCGACAGTTGACAAAACCGCCGCAATATCGGCGCCCATAGCTCGACAATCGAACCCTGGTTCTCAGATGCCCATCGGTTGATATGGTCGCTCAACCCGACCACATATTCCGGCGGGCAATGGTCGTGTATCCACCGTTCTGCCTGAGCAGACAAATCATTTATAGCCGGGTTCAATTCCCTGTTCCGTCACCAACTATTTTAAACGCCCATGAACAGTCACCATAATTCTGTGACCGCAAATTTACCAACATTGAACAAGCTTTTGTTGGCATTCAGAGATTTTCAGGATATCAGAGGGGCGATTGCAGCCCCCAGCCTGACATCTGGGGCGCTTTAACCAGGCAATCGGCAAACAGAACAAGCCTTTACGGCACAGTTTTGATGCTTTGTTAGGACGGGTGGCCGAGTGGTT
>CAISDR010000494.1 GCA_903884125.1 uncultured bacterium | reverse complement strand
GCAATGGCGACCTGACCCAGGATTGGCCAAAGATTCATATTGTCGTCACTGGCATTGAAAAAGTTGTCCCGACGCTGAATGACGCAGCACTGATCCTGCGTCTTCTGGCCCGTTCGGCCACCGGTCAGGAGATGAGCGCCTATACCACGCTTTCGACAGGTCCCCGCCGCCCGGGTGATCTGGATGGCCCCGAACAGTTCCATGTGGTGCTGGTTGACAATGGCCGGTCAAAATTGCTGGCAACGCCAGCTCGTGAAGTGCTGCGCTGTATTCGGTGTGCGGCATGTCTCAATCATTGTCCGGTCTATGGTTCGATTGGCGGGCACGCCTATGGCTGGATCTATTCCGGGCCAATCGGCGCCGCACTCGACCCCGGATTGCTGGGTGTTGCCGAGGCTGGACATCTGGCGCAGGCATCAAGTTTCTGTGGACGCTGCAACGAGGTTTGTCCGGTAAAAATTCCCCTGACCCAGATCATGCGGCACTGGCGTAACGAAGCATACAGTGCCGGGCTTGCACCGGCACGCCAGCGCTGGGCACTCGCCCTCTGGGCCACCTTGGCGCGCAGGCCGTGGGCCTATCGTTTGCTGACAGGGCTGGCCATGCGCATGGGTGTCGTTTTCGTGCGCGGGGGCCTTGCCAACAACCTGCCGTTTTCAGGGGCATGGACCCGGCACCGCGATCTGCCTGCACCATCGGGCGGCACCTTTCAAAGCCAGTGGCGAGCGAAATGAGCACGCTTTCGGGATCAGGGCGCAAGGCAGTTCTGGGATCGATCACCCGTGCACTGGGGCCGCGCGACCGCGCCGCTGCTGATGCCAGGCTGGCTGCTCGCCCACGCGGCCCGCAACCTGCCCGCGCGCAAGGGACTGATGATGAACGCATCGAGCGGTTCAAGGCTGAGATCGCCAATGCCAGTGTTGAATTGATCAATGTCGAAACCATCCAGGACGTGCCTGCGGCCGTGGCCGAACTGGCGTTGCGGCATACCATCACCGGCGATTTCCGGGTCGCACCGGCGCTGCGCGATTTGCCTTGGGATGGTGTTCTGGCGCAAGGTAAACTTGGACATAATGTTCTTTTTGGACCAGCGGACCTATCTGTCAATCTTGGGGTAAGCCGCGCTTTGGCCGGATTGGCTGAAACCGGCACGCTGCTTTTGACTTCGGGGCCGGAGGATCCGATTTTGCTTGCATTTGTTGCGCAGATTCATGTGGTGGTATTATCGCGGCGGGATATGTTGGGCGGCATGGATGATGCGTTTGATAAAATTCGCAACCGCGGTCTAAACCCGCGTTCCGTCAATTTCATCACCGGCCCGTCGCGCACCGGTGATATTGAAATGTCGCTTGAATATGGTGCTCATGGCCCCAAAAAACTGGCCGTCATCCTTCACGACTAAACTTATCTCGGGGCCATATCAGTGACGCTGCAATCCACTTCAATTCCGCTGCGCTTGCTTGGGCGCGGCAAGGTCCGCGAAATCTACGAGGTTGATTCCGATAGCCTGTTACTGGTCGCCAGCGACAGGATCAGTGCCTTTGATGTGGTGATGAATGAAAGCATTCCACACAAGGGCGCGGTGCTGACCCAGATCAGCGCCTGGTGGTTTGCCCAACTCGGAAAGATTACGAAACATCATCTGATCAACGCTGACATTGACGAAATCATCAGCCAATTCCCGGTTCTGAAAGATTATCGCCAGCAACTTTTCGGCCGGACCATGCTGTGTCGACGAACAGACGTATTTCCTATCGAATGCGTTGTGCGTGGTTACCTGTCAGGTTCTGCGTGGAGCGAATATCTGGCACACGGCACACTTGCAGGTGAAGTATTGCCAGATGGACTAAGGGAAAGTGATCGCCTGACCCCTGCCCTTTTTTCGCCTGCGACCAAGGCTGCCACTGGTCATGATGAAAATATCACGCGTGCCCGGATGGCGGAGCTGCTCGGTGTGAAAGATGCCGATGCGCTGGAACGGCGCGCGCGCCAGATTTATGATTTCGGAGTTGAAGTGGCTTCAGCACGCGGGATCATTATTGCAGACACAAAATTTGAATTCGGGCGCACAAAATCCGGCGAGATTTTGTTGATTGATGAAGTGATGACGCCGGACTCATCCCGCTTTTGGCCCAAAGATGGCTATGAACCAGGCCGCGCGCAGAAGAGTTTCGATAAGCAACCTGTTCGCGATTATCTGGCTGCTGAGAAAAAGGCCGGTCGCTGGAATGGGGAGGCGCCCCCCCCGTCGCTGCCTGACGATGTGGTGGCGGCAACATCGCGCCGGTATCTAGATCTTTACCAGGCCATGACCGGTCAACTACTGACGCAGACGTAGAGACTATTTCGCCAGCCAGTCCATGTGCCAGTTGCGCTGCTGATCCTGGGCCAGAATTGGTGTTAGCCAGTCCATGACCGGGCCGATTTTTTCAGCAAATGGCCAGGTCGGATTGACAATGATAAGGCCGGAGCCATAAAGGCCGGTATCTAAGGCCTGTGCGCGCACGCGCAGTTCAAGTGACAGCATGTTTTTGATGCCTGTGGACTGCAATTGCGCCCGGAATTGTCCGACCGAACGTTCATCCTTGATCGGATACCAAAGCACATAGACACCGGTTGCAAACCGCCGGTGTCCGTCGACAAGCGCCTGGGCCAGTCGCTGATATTCATCAGGTTCTTCGAACGGTGGATCAATCAGGATCAGTCCACGTCTGGGCATGGGCGGCAGTCGCGCCTTGACAGCCCGCCAGCCATCACCTGTCTCCACCCCAATATCGGGATCATTGGCAAAGCGTCGCTTTAAAATAGCGCTGTCGGTTGGATGGCGTTCGATCAGGATCAATCGACCGCCTGGAATGATTGATCTTCGCATAATTTCCGGGCTGCCGGGATAGATCAGCACATCGTCACGCCCCGGGTT
>CAISDR010000493.1 GCA_903884125.1 uncultured bacterium | reverse complement strand
GCGCCATGGCAGATTACCGCGCTGCCTGGAGCAGGCCGGGCGCGTTGACCGGGATGCTGAACTGGTATCGTGCCATGAGAATTGCCACCCCGGCAGAGGCTGCCGGACCCGGTTCAGGCGAATCAAGTGCGCCCTATGATCCACAGGACCTGATCGTTCACGTCCCCACGCTGGTTATCTGGGGGCTTCAGGATCAGGCCCTGTTGCCGGGATGTATCGAGGGACTTGATGCCTTTGTTCCCGGCGTCAAACTGGTCAAACTGCCCGATGCAGGCCATTTTGTGACTCTGGAATGCCCGGAAAGGATCGTGACCGAGATCGGCGACTTCCTGCGCCGGGGGTGATTTTCAGCGGTTTTCGGACCGGTTCTGGCCGCCTTTCGGTTGACAAGCCGCGCAGCGTTCGTATAGTGCGCGACTTCCGCGGGGCCCCCATGGGTCCCGTGTTCGTTGTTGTCTCTGGTCTTTGTCCTTTGCTGGCGGGTTGCCGTTTTGTGAAAGGTATTTGGGTCGGGGGCAATTTTCTGCCTGTTGTCGCCATATCCGGATCACCTCATGTCGAAGCGAATTGACGCAAAACACAAGATAGACCGCCGTCTCGGGGAAAACCTGTGGGGCCGCCCGAAGAGTCCGCTTAACAAGCGTGAATACGGGCCCGGCCAGCATGGTCAGCGCCGCAAGACGAAGTTGTCTGACTTTGGTACCCAGCTGATGGCCAAGCAGAAGCTAAAGGGCTATTACGGCAACATCACGGAGCGTCAGTTCCGCAATATCTACAAGCTGGCTGTGGCAACGCGCGGCGACAAGGGCGAAAACCTGATCGGCCTGCTGGAGCGTCGTCTGGACGCCGTGGTCTATCGGGCCAAGTTTGCGCCGACCGTGTTCGCAGCCCGTCAGCTGGTCAATCATGGTCTGGTCAAGGTAAATGGAAAGCGTCTGACGATTGCATCCGCCCGCGTCAGCGAAGGCGATACCATTGAAATCGCCCCCAAGATGCACGAAAACGTGGTCGTTCTGGGTGCAGCCAACAGTCGCGAGCGCGATATTCCGGATTACCTGGAAGTCGACACAAAGCATTTCAAGGCAACCTATATCCGTGTGCCCAAGCTGTCGGATGTGCCTTATCCGGTTCAGATGGAACCCAATCTGGTCGTGGAATTCTATTCGCGTTAAGCGATCCGGTCCTGACCTGTATATTTTGAAAAAGGGTGCCTTGTGGGGCGCCCTTTTTCTTTTGTGGGTCTATGATGGCTGAATGTTGCGCCGACTGACACCGACCCCGCTTGCTGCGGCACAGGCCGCCCACCGTGCAGGCGCCTTTGACCTTGCCGAGGCTGGTTATCGCGACGTGCTTGGCCGCGACCGGCATGTGATGTCTGCCTTGTCCGGCCTTGGGGTCCTGCTGGTTGAAACAGGCAGGCCACATGAAGCCATTCCGCCCCTAAGCCGATGGGTACAATTTGCCCCCGATGGCGATGCGTGGTTTACGCTGGGTTCGGCCAGGGCCGCCAGCGGTGATCTGACCGGCGCAAAGGCTGCATGGCGCACGGCCATCCGCATCCAGCCCGGGCATTTGGGCGCATGGAACAATCTGGGGGGCCTGTTACAGGCAGAAGGTGCGATTGCCGGAGCCATTGATGCTTTTGGCAGTGCTGCTGTACTGGCCCCGGAAATACCGGCGATAGCCGCCAATCTGGCGCTGGTTCTGATGGTGCATGGTTTCATGGATTCCGCCAGTATCTGGGCGATCCGCGCCATGAACGCTGACCCTGATAATGCACAGGCGGCAATCATTCAGGCCCGCCTTTGTGATGGCGCACAGCTTGACCATTGTGCCGGTACACTGGTTCGTCTGGCAGACCGTTTTCAACCGCCGGATATTGCCGCAGGCCTGTGGTTTGCCATCGCCCAGATGAACGACAAGCGCGGCGATTTCGCCGATGCGGCCCGCGCACTGATTAGGGCGCATGACCACGCGCGCCGAAGTCCCATTTCCAGGGCCTCAAGCCCCGGTCGGCTGATGGCTCGCATCGATCTGATTGAGGCTGATTTTACTAAAGCCGGATCGCAATGGCGGCAAAATTCTGTACGCGATGATCAAGGGCACGATCTGACATTCATCGTCGGGTTTCCGCGATCGGGCACGACACTGATCGAACAGCTTCTGCTGAAAAGCGGCTTATTTGTAACGTCAAATGAAACGTCGCCATTGGCGCGGGTAATTGCGGAAATGGGAGATACCGATGCCGCCGTTATGGGCAAACGCTATCGTAGCCTGATCCCGCCCATGGCACATGGTCAAAGGTTTGTCGACAAACTGCCGCTGAATATTCTCCATCTGCCCCAGATTGCCGCAATGTTTCCGGCTGCGCGTATCATTATGGCCCTGCGCGATCCCCGGGATGTGCTGGTCTCCTGCTGGTCCCAGGATTTCGAATGGAACGATGCCATGGTGCATTTCCATGACCTTGAGCAGGCCGCCCGGTTTTATGTCCGGGTGATGGGATTGTGGCAGCGGTTCGAGCCAGCTTTGGGTCAGAACCGGATTTTAATCCGGTACGAGGAACTGGTGACAAACCCGGAGCGGAGTCTGGCTGACCTCAGCCGGTTCCTGGAGTGTCAGCTTGCCCGGCATATCGCGCCGATAAACCGGGCCATTGCTACCCCCAGCCGCCACAGGGTTCGACAGCCGATCACCACCGATGCCGTCGGCGGATGGCGCAACTATGCCCAATATCTGGAACCGGTAATGGATCAGTTGGCGCCGTTTCTAAACGCCCTTGGCTATAAAGATTTGGCATAAAATGCCGGTTCAGCGTCATTGCGCCAGAACATCCCCTCAGCCACACTGGGCCAATGACAAAATATGTGGTGATGATCATTTACCCCAATGTCCAGTTGCTGGACGCCAGCGGCCCGATGGAGGTTATGGCGGCAGCCCGGGATACCCTGGGGCAGCCGGTATATTCGCTGGCAATGGCCGGGCCCGAAGCCGGGGCTGTTACCGGCTCGTCTGGACTGCAGGTATTTGCCAGCCTGGGCTGGGCTGATCTGGATGCCAATATTGACACATTGCTGGTTGCCGGTGGCAACGGCGCGCGGGCCATTGCCAAAGATCCTTTACTGATTGCGACGCTTCAACGGCTGGCGCCAAAGGTGCGGCGGATCGGGTCCGTCTGTTCGGGCGCGTTCCCACTGGCCGAGGCCGGACTTCTGGATGGCAAGACCGCAACAACCCACTGGGCACGCGCCGGTCAATTGCGGGCACAATACCCCAAAGTCCGGGTGCAGGAGGATGCCATTTATTGCCGCGATGGTAACACCATCACTTCGGCCGGCGTGACTGCCGGACTGGACCTGGCGCTGTCGCTGATCGAGGAGGATGCAGGCTTTGACATGGCCATGCAGGTTGCGCGCTATTTTGTCATGTATCTGCGCAGGCCCGGTGGCCAGTCCCAGTTTTCCGCACAATTGCGCGGACAGATGGCGGGCGAGGGGCCGATGGCACGGCTGGTTGGCTGGCTGCTTGATAATCTGGACAAGCCGCTGACCGTACCTGATCTGGCCAGACAGGTTCACATGAGTCCGCGCCACTTCCAACGCCGGTTCAGTGACGAGATCGGCGTGCCACCAGCGACCTTTGTCGAGGCTGCGCGACTGGACAAGGCGCGCGGGCTTCTGGAATCCAGCGATCTGTCGATAGAACTGATCGCCCGGAAAACGGGATTTTCCTCTGCTGAACGGCTGCGTCGCGCGTTGACCCGCAGACTTGGATCAACCCCGCGCGCCTATCGCGCCCGATTTTCATATCCTCTACCCCCGTCAAGCGAGGTCATACAATGACGCAGACTCTGTCTATGAAAAAATCCGGAATCAGAATTGGGCTGGTGCTTTTTGATTTTGTCGAGGAACTGGATTTCGCAGGACCCTGGGAGGTTTTCACCATGGCATCAGAATTGCGCCCTGGATGTGTCGAAGCAGTTCTCATTTCCGAGACAGGTGCGAAGGTGACCTGTGCCAAGGGGATGCGGGTTGAATGCGACCATTCCTTTGCCAGCGCGGGCGTGCTGGATGTGATGCTGGTTCCCGGCGGACAGGGAACACGCGCGCAGGCAAAAAATCCGGCCATGCTGAACTTCATCGCTGAGGCGGCAAAATCATGCACCTATGTCACCAGCGTATGCACCGGCTCACTTTTGCTTGCGGCCGCAGGACCGGCAAAGGGTAAAAAGATCACGACCCATTGGGCGTTTGTCGAGCAATTGCGTGCCCGCAACGAAGCGGCAGAGGTCCTGTCAGATGTGCGGTATGTGCAGGATGGGCATATTGTGACATCTGCGGGTGTTTCTGCGGGAATCGACATGGCGCTCTGGCTACTTGGCCAGTGGTTTGATCCGACCTTTGCCCGTCAGGTTCAGCATGCCATGGAATATGATCCCTGTCCGCCCTATGCCGATGTTCCCATTGCTCCCCTGGGCTGATGGTTTAGTGTGGGAGGAGATTGCGGAAGGAATGATCGCCGGCAGATGATTGATCGTGACTGGATGGTGCGCTTTGCCCCGGACCAGCGGGGCAGGGCGATTCAATTGATTGCGCGGCTGATGGACCAGCCGCAGATCGATGATGCACGTCAATTGCTTGAACTGGCATTTGCAGGTTCATCGTGGGAACTGGCGGTGGATATCGCCCGGCTCGCGCTGGCACCGATGGATGCCGTCGCTGGTCATATCGCGCTGGCGCAGATTCACACCGCCGTCGGCAATGCTGCGGATGTTGTCGATGCGTGCCAGCAGGCGATCCACCTTGACCCGGAATCTGGCGAAGCATGGTTTTACCTGTGTACTTGCCTTTGGGATCAGGGTCGGAAGTCTGAAGCGCAGATGGCGATGCTAAGGGCCTTGCAGGCTGGATATGATCACAAAGGTCCATGGCGTGCCGACATATTCACGCTGATGTTGAATGCATCCGGCGAAGATCAGCCGCGCATTGCCGAAATCATGAAACCCTGTCCCCTGTTTGGTACGTTTCAGTCGCAATTGGATCCGCGCATCGAAAATGTGATTGCGACCTGTCTGGATTTTCATCAGCAGGCATTTGCGCGCGGTGATTTTGTGATGCCGCCGATGATCCCGCCGATACCGCCTGATGCCAGCGGCGTAGGTAAGAAAATCCTGCTGGTTCAAAATGAATTCATAAATGCGGCCCAGGCGAATATTCGCAATGATATTGCAGATACCTATGAATTCTCGGCCCGCGCCAATGGATTTGAAGTTCGGCGTTCGCTGGCATCCGAGCGGATTCTTTTTGATCCGAATCTTTCGCGCACGCGCGATCATCTGGATCAGGGCCTTTCGATACTTGATCGGGAAATTGATAAAATCAGGCCGGATATTGTCCTG
>CAISDR010000492.1 GCA_903884125.1 uncultured bacterium | reverse complement strand
CTGCAGAATGACGCGAAACGTATCGCGGATATTGTCAGGATGGAATTCCGCAAAGCTTTCAGCACAGTCACCGCCCTGGAGCAAAAACGCCTTGCCATCAGCGACCTGCGCCAGCGATGCGGTCAGATCGCGTGCTTCGCCCGCAAACACCAGCGGCGGAAATGATTTCAACGTGGCTTCCACTGCGGCCAGTTGGGCGGCATCCGGATAGGCTGGCATTTGGGCAGCAGGCTTGTCGCGCCAGGATGACGGTGACCAGTCCTTTGACATGGGGGTTACTTCTCCGGAATATTTGGCAACAATTCGGGCGGACTCTGCCGAAGGTTTATAACGTCCGTCGACACTCTGGGCGATAGGCGACTTGATTGAACCAATAGGCGACACGGCATCCATTTTGGCCGTTTGATTAGGCATTTTCATCTCCAGTCAAGCCTTGCGTGCCCCGGAGACACAAAAAAGCCGCCGGAACTCGGCGGCGATACGATCAGGTCAAGACCATCCGACGCCACCTATGAGGTGGGGGTAAAGTACCAAAAATATGGGCGGCGATTAGTCATAAAAACAGTTTAAGCCTGAGCGTTGCTGTGCGTCAAGGCCAATGCGGGCTGCGTATTCTCGGTTGAAAATCACGCAACCCGGCATCGGACCTCCTACGGCATGAGGATGGCGGTCGCCACCATCCCCAGACCGCCGGTCGAAATCAGCCATACATGCGAGCGGAACTTGGGGATGCCATAGGCATAAAGTGGCACATAGGCCACCCGCCCCCAGAAATAGATCGCCGCGCCATAGGCCGTCAGCCAGCTTTCACGACCGGCCACATGAGCAATCAGGATCGATGCGATGAATAGCGGTAATGTTTCATAAAGATTGTTCTGCGCCCTGAGCAGGCGTTCGGAAGACGGTTTTAGTGGCGGCATAGTGGCATCACGCGCACTCATGTTCCAGTCAAGTCCGTATTGACGGGTACGCGCCACGTCAAAAAGCAAGATCTGAACAAAGGCCAGAACCAACGTCCAGGCCAAATAAGTCAATTCGGTTGTCATGAATTCCTCGCAATTTCAATTCGCCACTTGAAGTACAATGCAACTCAACGCTTTATCATCTTAGCCATCAGCCCTTCCAGCTTTTTGCCATAGGGCGGGCGCAGCATTGCACCTGCATCGATTTTTGGCGCCGTATAGATCGCCTTGGCATGGCTGAACGACTTGAAACCATCCAGTCCGTGATAACTGCCCATGCCCGCAGGGCCAATCCCGCCAAATGGCAGGTCCTCAATCGAAAAATGCATCAGCACATCATTGATCGTGACACCGCCCGAGACTGTTTTATCCAGAACCTCGCGGGTCTCGCCCTGATCTTCGCCGAAATAATAAAGCCCCAGCGGGCGAGGATGATCGTTGATATAAGAGATCACATCACTCATCTGTCGATATGTCTTGACTGGAAGGATCGGGCCAAAGATTTCATCCTGCATCACAGCCATATCGTCTGTTGCATCAAGAACTAGCGTGGGTGGAATTTTGTGATTGGGCTGCTGGGAAAAATCTTCGCGGGCAGGATTTATTTCCACCAGCGTTGCACCCTTGGCTTCCGCATCCTTCAAAAGATTTCGCAGCCGGTCATAATGACGCTGGTTCACGATGGATGAGTAATCGGGATTGTCCAGCAGTGTCGGATACATGCCCTGTACGGCTTTGGTTGCTGCCGCAACGGCATTCGAACGATCATCTTCGGGCACGAAAACATAATCCGGCGCCAGACAAATCTGACCTGCATTCAAAGTCTTGCCACTCATCATTTTTGTAACTGCTTTTTCTATTTCTGCAGATTTGGAAATGATGACCGGGGATTTACCGCCCAGTTCCAGAGTCAGCGGAACCAGATTGTCAGCCGCGGCCCGCATTACATGACGGGCAACGGAAGTGGCCCCCGTAAACACCAGGTGATCAAAGGCCAATCGGGAAAACACCTCGCCCACTGCAGGGCCCCCGGTGACAACGGCCACTTCGGTTTCGTCAAATGCCTGGCGCAGCATGCGCTGCATCAGTTCCGAAGTGGCGGGTGTGAATTCCGATGGCTTGATGATGGCGCGATTGCCCGCTGCAAAGATACCAGCCAACGGACCGAAAGTCAGGTTTACCGGAAAATTCCAGGGACTGATGATGCCCACAATTCCTTTGGGCTGGTATTCCACCCGCGCCCGCCCACCCAGCAGGTTTAATGGGAACTGGACCTTGCGCCGTTCCGGCTTCATCCAGTCGGCCACATGCTTTCTGGCATGGCGCAACGGTTCAATGGCACCATAGATATCGGTCACCAGCGTCGCATGATTTGATCGGTGCCCGAAATCGGCGGCCAGACAGTCCACAATATCGCGCTTGAAATCCACCAGAAGGCCGATAGCTCGGTCCAGCCATTCCCGGCGCTTTGCCAGCGACGGGGCGCCTTCAGCCAGGGCCGCCTGGCGCTGGCGGTCCAGAATGGCCCCCAGGGTTTTGGCCAGATCGGCATGAACCCCGTCATTGTTTGTAGATTTGGACTGCAATTCCAGACTGCTCATGATTTCCAGGCTCCTAAGGGTCCACGCGTCGATAGTATCCAGCGTATGGTTCAAAGATACATAACCATGGCCCAAGCGCAAATCAGGCTGGACGGTCAACCTTTGGCCCGTGCATACAGTCGCATCATGAAGCCACTTTACACCGTGGGATCAACACCCAATGCTAGGCAGATAAATTAAAGGAATCGGCCCTTGACCTATGCAGTTGCGCTTAACCTTGATGCTGGACTTATATT